>CAVKXR010000082.1:0-9213 GCA_963660275.1 Oscillospiraceae bacterium | reverse complement strand
GTTCAAGCTCTTCCCGACCAGCCTTTTCGTCTAACTGGCAGCGCAGACGGAGGTCTCCGGCATAAAAAAGCGCCCGCCGCTTGATTTTTTCATCTTCTTCGATCGAGGCGCCTTTTTCGAAAAGCTGGACTGCGATTTTCGAAAGGTTTTTCTTCTGGGCTTCGCTTCCCCAGGAAATCCACTGCATCCCCGGAATCGGGAAGAAAAAGTGCGGATAGAGCATCGCTTCGACCGTCTTTTCGATTGTCGCCGTGTCCAGCGGATTTTCCCGGAAAAGTTTCCCGAATTTTTCGGAGAGAATCTGCGCCGCATGTTCGTATTCCGCCTTGTTCGCCAAGTCGATCGCATCGTCGAGATCCTTGCGAAGAAGTTTTTTGGGGTCAGTCGCCTCGGCTTTTTCTGCCGCGGGCGTTTGGCGAGATTTTTGGCAAAAGAGGCGCGGGACCTTGCTTCCGAGCAGGACGCCTATTCCGAAGAAGGGAATTTCGAGAATGGCGACCCAGCCGTAGAGATTCGGGTTGATATTCCAGTTGACAAGAATGTCCGCGAGAATGATGAGGATTGCCGCGTAAGGCGCGAACTTGGGAATTTCTCGCTTGGCTCCGAAAACGGTGCATCCGAGAATCATCGCAAGCGGAAGGCTCATACCCGTGAACAGCATGTTTCCATAGCGTTCAAAATATGACAACGAAAGCGTCGCGGCGAATACGAAATTTGAAACGAGCGTTCCCGCTGCGAAAAAAATCCCTGTCTGCAAAAATCCCCAGCATTTTTCCAGAGCCTTCATCGCAAGGAAAAATCCTCCGGCAAAAAGCAGAAACGAGATGAAGCTCGGAAATAAAAGCCAGCTGGTGAAGAGCGAAGCGATGCCGGAGCTTTCGGGAATATACGCTATCTGATATTCCAGGACATCTTTTGTGTAGCCTTGGAGAAAACGCTTGAGCTCTTTTCGGTAGAGTTTTTCGTCGGGAGAGACTTCGTTTGCCGCGTAGGATCTTTTCCCGCTGGTTTCCCACCATTCCCGAAATTCGCGTTCCATTTTTTCGATGCGCTTTTCTGGAACCAACGGTTGGTTTGCCGCATGGAACTTCTTGAGATAGCTGTCGAGTTCTTCCCTGTAAATTTTATCGGTCGGTTCGACGCCTACATCGCGGAATGTCCTTTCGCCTTCCGTTTTCCAGTATTCGTCGAAATGGGCGACAGCCTTTCGCTCGCGGGACCATTCCCGAATGGATGGGGAGCATTGGACGGCAACGTTTACCGCAGCGAGTGCGACGACAAAAAGGATGCAGAGCAAGTACGGAACCTTGCAGGATTTCAGGCGGAACATGGGAAACCTCTTTTAGCGATGGACTTCACCGCGGTATTCGCGCAGCTGGTTCCACAGGAAATCCGTGTTTACGTCGTGGTAACCGAGGGCATTGACCCGTTCGCGCAGCTTGTGTGCGATGTTGAACAGGTTCTCGCTTTTCTGCATCCGCTCGATGCTGTCGAAAGTCGTGAGCTGGTCAATCCAGTCGTGAATTTCCGGGAAGCGGTCGTCGTAAAAAATATTCTGCCGCCCGGTCCGCAGATATTCCAGGTAGCGTTCCGTGATGTGGAAGCGGTCCTCGGTAAAAATCTTGATCGTATCCGGGAAGGGATTCTTCCCCGTGAGATATTCGTGCATGATGATGCCGAAGCTGAAATAATCGACAGAACTCGAAAGGTTCTCGCCCATGACAGCCTGTTCCGGTGCGCTGTAGGCCGGGGTCATCTGCCCGCCGTATTCGGTGACGCTTTCCCGCAGTTTCGCCTGGGCGTAGCCAAAGTCGCATATCAAAATTTTGTGGTTGTTGATGTGCGTCGGGTCCTGGCACAGGAGCAGGTTTTTCGGTTTCAGATCCTTGTGGACAATCTGGTAATAATGCAGCTGGCTTATCGTGTTCGCCAGGTAGGCGATTTGCGCAACGCGCGGGACGAGTTCGTCTTTTGAAATGTCCGTTTTGAACATCTTGTCGAGCGAACAGCCCTTGATGAGTTCCATCTTGAGGTAGGGCAGTCTTCCGGCGATTCCGCCCCCGAGACTTTGCACCACGCCTTCGATGTTCGTTGCGCGGATAAGGTTGTTGATTCGGATTTCGTCTTCGAACGAACTGATGATCATGTTCAAGCGGTGAAGACGGTTTTTTCCCGAGGGCACATAATACTTGCAGAACTTGACGACGATGTTCCGCTCCCCGTGCCGTTCATGTTCGCCCGGACGCGCAATCCAGTAAGAGGCCCGGAACAGATCGTTTGTCCCGTCGAGCGTCAGACGGTCGCGCAGCTGGATATGTTCAACTGCCCCGCTGTGCAGATAAACGGGATTATGGTCGAGCCAACACTGGTAATCGTCCATCGTGTAATGTTCGCGCACGGCGAGATTTCGCGACAGCCGGTCCAGAAATTCTGCAAAACGATTTTGAATCACGCCCGCAATTTAACTATTTGTGGGAACCGAAAGAGTGCACGCCTGTCGCAGAGGGAACTTTCGCCCGCTTTTCCAGAATGCCCGTCACGTAGGAATAGGCTTCGTCGATATCGCTCGTCGGGTGGAAAATTTTCAGGTCGGCGGCGTTGATCATTCCCGTTTCGACGAGAAAATCCCAGTTGATGAGCCTGTTCCAATATTCCTCGCCAAACAGGACGACCGGAATCTGTTCGTGGAGCTTGTTCGTCTGGATAAGCGTGAGCGTTTCGAACAGTTCGTCGAGCGTTCCGAACCCGCCGGGAAAGGCTATCAGGGCGCGGGCCTTGAAGAGAAACCAGAATTTTCGGATAAAGAAGTAGCGGAATTGCAGGTTGAAGCGCGAATCGATGTAGGGATTCGGGTGCTGTTCGTAGGGCAGCTTGATGTTGAATCCGAGAGACGGAACCTTTGCCTCGTGTGCGCCTCGGTTTCCCGCTTCCATGATGCCCGGGCCTCCGCCTGTGCAGATTCCATAATGCCCCTCCGGATGCTTTTTTATCCAGTTCCCGAAACGCTTCGCAAGTTCCCTTGCCGCATCGTAGTATTCGGCGATGAGGGAAAGCTTTTTCAATGTCTGGAGTTCTTTGGGAGACTTGGCGGCTTTCAAGCGTTTCTTCAGGTCTTTTTCTCCGATGGTTCTTGCGGAACCGAACATGACAATCGTATTTTCGATGTTTCCTTCGTGCAGGACGACATCGGGCGCGCGAAATTCCGAGAGAATGCGCATTTGACGTCCGGCATCGCTTTCGAGAAATTGCTGATTCTGGTAGGCGAGAACGGGAGCTTGTTTTTTGATGGCCATAAAAAATCCTTGGTTGGTTACAATTTCAAAATACACCAAAAAACAGCGTTTGGAACAAAATTTTTGACCGGAAGTTTTTTACATTGCTGAAGCGTCGGGCTTGGCGGATGATTTCAATGTCGGCATTTGCCGGTGCAAACTTTCTTCGGACTTGTTATGGTATTTCTGATTCTTTCTGTCGCTTTTACGCTCTATCTTTTTTTCCATTTTCGGAGCGTTCTTTCCGGTGTCCGCGGAACGTTTTTTGCCGCGGCGATACTCGTTGTCTTTTTCGGAGGCTTCTATTTGCGCGAGCATTTCGTGGGGACGCTTCTCGAAGCGATTTTCACGGTATGGTTTTGCGAAGCGATGCTTCTATTCCTTGTCTGGGACATTTTCCGCCTGATTCGCAGACTGGCCGTTCGAAAACCACTGGACGCAAAAATTCGCCTTCGCGGAAACCGGGTCGTTTTCGGTCTCGGAATCTTGCTGTCGGCGATTTTCTTCGCGTTCGGCGTACCGGCAAACAACCGCTACCAGGTCAGGGAACTTGTCGTCGGAATCCCGAAAACTTCGAAACCTTTTTCAGCGGTTTTCTTCAGCGACTTGCACATCGATCCGCTTTTTCACCGGCAGAAGCTGGAACGTCTCGCCGCGGAGATTGATAGCATCGCTCCCGATCTTGTACTTTTCGGCGGCGACCTCGCGGACATAAAGGATTCGGCGCTTCGGGCAGAAGGCTATGATTCGCTCTTTCGGCGAGTGGTGGAAAAGGCTCGGGTTGGCGCTTTCGGAATCAACGGAAACCACGAAGGGTTTATGGAACGCGCGGGTTCGAATCCCGAACAGTGGATGCGCGAAAACGGGATGGTTGTCTTGGACGATTCGACGGCTTGCCTTCCGATGGTCTGCCTTTCGGGTCGCACGGATTTTGCCGTGGCTCGGGAACGCGGCGTGGAGCGCCTCCCGCTCAAATGGCTTCTTCCGCAGGATTCGACAAAGCCTTGGATCGTGATGGATCACCAGCCCAAGGGAATCGAGGCGGATTACGACGGTCGCACTCCGAATCTTGCGCTTTCCGGGCATACGCACGACGGGCAGTTTTTCCCGGCGACGCTTTTCATCGGATTCTTTTGGCGGCTCGCATCGGGCTTCGGAAGCTTGGACGGTGCGCCGTGGCTGGTTTCGAGCGGCATCGATTCCTGGGGACCGCCTGTTCGCATCGGAAGCCAGACGGAAATCTGGGTGATTCGCTTTGAACCGGCTCCGTAGGCTGAGCTGTGTTAGGAGGAATCAGGGGACAGGATTTAGGAATCAGTGGATAGTGGTTGAAATGGGACACGGAACACGGTAAGCGGAATGAGGGGGCGTCAGAGCGGGCTTTTCCTTTCTAGCGATCATCCTGGAGGAATGGCTATAAATAAGTCGCTTAACTGTCATTGTCGGGCTTGACCCGGCAATCCTCGTATGAAAAGGGATTCCCCGGTCTGCGTCCGCCGCAGCGGACAAGCAAGGGAATGACAGTGGAAAGGTTAGTCGGGGAATGACATCGTACCGTGTCCCGCTTAACTCATCCCAAAAGCTTAAAAGTCCACAATTTCAACCAACAAACTCCCAACCAAAAAAAAGCCCAGACGTTTGCAGCGTCCAGGCTTCGAATTTTTGAATTTAATTTCTAGCGACTACTTTTTCTTGACGATAACCGCATCCTGGACCTTCTTGCCCTTCAGCTTGTCCGAAGCCTCTTCCGCCTTGCGGACACGGTTCACAATCGCATACTGACCAATGCCCCACAGGTTCGAAACAATCCAGTAAAGCACCAAGCCCGAAGGCATCACCGCGCTAAAGAGGAACATCATCGCAGGCATCATCCAGACCATCATCTTCTGCTGGGCCGGATCCGTCATCTGCGACATGGACTGCTTCGTCTGGAAATAAGTCGTAAAGACCATCACAATCGGAAGAATCGCGAGACCGTCCGGCATGATAAACGGAATCGTGATGCCGTTCCAAATCACGTCGGAGCGGGACAGGTCGGAAATCCAGCCGATAAACGGCTGACCGCGAAGTTCAATCGCACGCCCAAAGACCATAAAGAGCGCAAAGAAAATCGGCATCTGGATAAGCATCGGGAGACAGCCGCCCGTGCAGGAAGCCATCGGGTTGATGTGATGCTTCGCGTAAAGTTCCATGATCGCCGCCTGCTTCTTCTGCGGTTCGGAGCGATACTTGACATTGATAGCGTCGATTTCCGGCTTGAGCTTGCTCATGCTACGCGTCGAGCGGAGCTGCTTGAGCGTGAGCGGCGTCGTAATCATCCGCACGAGAATCGTGAGAAGGATAATGCCCACGCCGTAGTTCGGGATAATGGAATGGAAAGCCTTGAGGAGCCAGAGCAGGAATCCGCACAGCGCGACAAACCAGACATCCGCGCCGCACCAAGTCCAGCCGCTCACGATTATCTTTTCAAAGCCCAGGTCAAAGCTCTTGATTTCGCTCCAGTTGAGCGGAAGAACCATAAAGTCGAACGCAAGCGTATCGTTGTCCTGCATGTAGTCGGAAAGGGAGATCCGGTAGGTTCCGGGATCCTTGCTGTCCGCACCCGCTTCGGTAAAATGTTCCGCCTTGAGCGTCGCCTCGGACGCGCTCGGGAACTTGATGACAGCAGCGACATACTTGCGACGCATTCCCGCCCAGAGGATTTTTCCGTCCTTCGCGTTGAACGTTTCCTTGCCGCGGACCGATTCGCGCTCCACGCTGTACATGTCGTTGAAAATGACTTCGCTAAAGAAATAGGATCCGCCACCGAAGCTTCTGCCCTTCGGGAAAACCTCCGTTTCCTTCATGCCGCCTTGCCAGAGAATCTCGTAATCGTTCGGTTTAAAACCTTCGAACGAGACCGTCTGCCCGATGGCGACGCCCGACTTGGTGAATCCGTAACGGCGGATGACCTTGTTTCCGTTCGGGTCGGCAAATGTAAACACGAGCGACGTATCGCCTTCGACAAAGATGGAATCCGGCGTGTTTTCCGGGAGTGCGAAGAGTTGCCCCGAAAGATCGACGTTATCGACTTTCAATCCCAAAGCGCCCTGGACGGTATCCCCGATGATTTCCGGGAAGTTCCCCGCGGAATCGGGAAGAGCCTTGACGACGATGCTCGAAATTTTCGCACCGAGATTGTCAAAGACCGCCGTGAAATGCTCGTTTTCCACCTTGATTTTTTTGCGGACAATCGGAGCGGCAACTTTTGCGGAATCCGTAACGGCAGAATCCTTTACTTCAACCGCTTTTTCCTTGGCAGGCGCGAGCGTCGCCGGCGCGAGCTTCGACGTATCCAAAGGGGAGAGTTCCGGCACCGAAAGCGAACTTTTCCGCGCAGACGAAGCCTGTTCGGTTTTCGACTTTTCGACGGCTTGCTGCTGGGCGCGATTCGTGGAAATCGTCATCGACCAGATGAAGAGGAGAACCAGGAGAAGGAGACCGATTACGGTTGACTTTTTCATATTCTTTTTTTCTCTTTCTTAGGCGGGACAGGATCGAAGCCTCCCCGGCAAAAGGGATTGCAACGGATTATCCGAAAAACGGCAAGATAGAAACCTTTGAAGACTCCGTGGACGCGGATAGCCTCGATCGCATACTCGGAACATGTCGGCGTAAACCGGCACACGCCCCGAAAAAAATAGGGATGGATTTTCCGATAAACCCGGATGGGAAATATCAAAGCTTCTTCCACGGCGCGCATGAAATTCATCACCAGCCCATTTTTTCAAAAATTCTGGAGGCTGCCTTGTGCAAGCGTTCCGAAGTCATTTCGCCTTCCTTGTCGTTTACAAAAATCATCGCCCACACGGGAGCGGCAATCGTCGGAGCCTTTTCAAAAAAAATCGGGCGGAGTATCCGGCGAGAGCGATTCCGATAAACCGCCGAGCCGTTCTTTTTTCGCGCCAAAAAACAAAAACGACAAACGCCATCCGGGCTTTCAATCCATTGCATCGTCAGGGACTTTGCATAGACTCGCTTGCCGTGATGGGCTATTTGTCGATAATCGGCCTCGGACTTGAGCCGAAAGGAGCGAAGACTGGGGATACCAGGCCTTACTTCTTGTAGATGGTGTCACTGACCGTGAGACGCTTGCGACCCTTGGCGCGACGACGGCTGAGAACAGCGCGACCCCAGCGGTCTTCCATACGGGCGCGGAATCCATGGGTGTTGTGACGCTTGCGGTTGTGCGGCTGGAATGTTCTTTTCATAGTTCTAAACCTTTAGGCAACAATGCGTTACCGTTGAAAAACTTTTTGGAGCTACAAAAATAGTAAAATTTTGAAATTTCACAAGGGAGGCGCATTTTTCAGGACGGAAAGCCTAGACACAATATGTGGATAAAATGGGGAAATACGAATTACAGTCATTCCCGAATCCGCTTCTGGGACAAGCTAAGCGGAATACGGGACACGGGTTGCAGTACGATGTCATTCTTCGAGTTTCCTTTCCCATGTCATTCCCGTGCTTACCATAATGTCATTCCCCGGCTTGTTACGCTGTCATTCCCGTGCCCGTCCGCCGCGGCGGACACAGACACGGGAATCTAGATTATCGGGTCCACGCCCGATAATGACATATTCACAGAGATTGTCGGGTCAAGCCCGACAATGACAGGTTAGCGAACTTGCCGAGCTATGCCCGGTAATGACAAGGTTCATGTCCGATAAAGACAGCCGCGTTGCGTCATTCTCTCATACATCTCGAACAGCCGGGCGACAATCTCACTTTCTGCCGCATCTTGCGGAAATCCGTACGCCTGCAAGACGGCGCGGTCGTTTTCCTTGTGGGCTTTTTCAAGCTCTGGGAACATGAACATATTCTCGCCGTATAGCTCGGCAAGAGAGAGTTCAGGATATTTTGCGCGAGCATCAAGAATGGCTTGGGCGGTCTTTGTTATTAGTGAGTAGTTGCTAGTTGATAGTGAATAGCTGTTAGTGGCTAGCTGATAGTTACTTTCAATTTTTTTGAGAGCACACTTATCATTTTTCCGACTTCGTCCAGCAGACTCATTGCTGTTTGGATGTCCGTCTGAGCTAGATAGC
Organism: Oscillospiraceae bacterium; assembly: GCA_963660275.1. Taxonomy (GTDB): domain Bacteria; phylum Fibrobacterota; class Fibrobacteria; order Fibrobacterales; family Fibrobacteraceae; genus Hallerella. The sequence goes on along the minus strand of CAVKXR010000082.1, from coordinate 857 downwards.
CGATTTTCACGCAAAGAAGAAACTGTGTTTCCAGTTCGCAAATCGAACCCTTCGCAATCGCGAGAAAATGAAGAAATTCCTTTGTCGAAATTCTGCCTTGCCCCTCTGCTATATTCGACGGAACTGACACTGCCGCTCGCCTCATCTGGTCGCTCATTGAATAAGTTTCCTCTTTCGGAAGCTTTTTCACAATCTTGTAGGTTTCCGCAGCTGCTTCCATTGCCTTCTGCCAGACCGTCAGTTCCTTGTAACTCTGAACTTTCAAATTTTTCCTCCTTGTTTTGTAGTGGGTAGTTGGTAGATGATAGTGGATAGTTTTTAGTTGATAGTGAATAGTTGTTAGTGGGTAGTGAATAGTGGTTAGGTAGTTCGCTTCTATCAACTATTAACTCGCTACTATCAACTAAGCTTGGCCACGGAAAATTATTATACACAATGTCCTTCGAGTATCTGTAGCGCATTTCGAGGCGACCGCAGACTGCGCGGGTCCATGCCATGTGGACACTGCTTGTGAGAACACCGAAGTGGAAAAGCGTTGCGTCGGGAATCAGTTTCACAAGATTGCTGCAAAGAATGTCTGGTGTGATAAATCCCATTGGAATATATTTTCTCTTTTCGGACGAGACTTCCGGAATCAAAACAGAATTTCCCTTCGGCATGTTCTCCACGTGAAAATGCGTCGGCTTTTCCGCGAGCTTCTGCGTGGGCGCGCTCTTGCTTTTCAGTCGGAACTCCCGCACCGCCTTTACACGCTCCATCACAAGCGGAATTTTCACAAGCTCCGCCGGGTTCGCGTCCCCGAGCCACAGACACCATCTGTTGTAGCGGTTGATGAACTCGTCCGAGCCGAGCCACTT
>CAVKXR010000081.1:0-9245 GCA_963660275.1 Oscillospiraceae bacterium | reverse complement strand
CTCAGTGTAAAAGGCCGTCATCCAAAAAAGCTGTTTTCGGATATTCCATTTTTTTTTAGATTTCAAGCGACCGTCAAATTCAACGAATCCCAATTTTTAGCAAATGAAATTCCCAAAGCAACTCTCGAGATTCCTCGGCGCGACATTTTTCATTTCAGCGATAGCTGTCGCCGCCGAAGCGTCCCTCTTCGCTCTCCCCGGAACGCTCCAAAGCGAAGCGAAACGCTCCTTTGATTTCGCCCTCCAAGTGAATTATTCCGAAGCTTACGCCGCCATCCAGAAAATCCAGGACAAAAATCCGGGAGCGGCCTGCGTTGTCCGCGGCATCGTCCGTCTGAGCGAATTTGACGACACGGGCGATACGCTTGCACTTTTCACCGCCGAAAAGGAACTTTCCAAATGTTCGGCAGAAGGAAGCTGGGATATCTTGCGGGAATTTGAACTGGGATATGCCCACACCGCCATGGGGCATTCCATCAAGGGGGCGCTCGGAACACGGAAAGCCGCCAAGAAATTCGAAGACGCCGAAGACCTCGACGCCAAAGCCTTTTACGCGATTTACGCCTACTATGTCGATGACGGGTTGAGCTTCTTGCCATTCGTTTCCGATCACCGCGAAGACTATCTGAAAGTTCTCGAAAGCGGCTCGGATCGGTCCGAACTTTTCTGGGCGCTCTACGCGACACCGCTCGCTTGGATGTATTACGACAGGCAGGAATACGACAAAGCCTTGAAGGTCGTGGAGCGTTCCCTCGCCAAGGCTCCGGGAAATCCCGTCTTTTTGCAGATGAAGGCCGATATGCTCTACAAGCTAGAACGCTTTGCGGAAGCCGCCAAAATCTACGAGAAAAGCGCAAGCGATTACCTGAACCGAACAGGTAAATCGGTGCGCTACTGGTGCGCCATCGGGAACCTCGCCCGCATCTACAAGGAAATGGGAGACAGCGAAAAATCCTCGCAAAACGCGAACTTGTTCAAAAGTCCCGAATACAAAAAAATCGAAAAATGGATGCCCGCTTCGCTCGTCAAGGACCTGAAAAAGAAAAAGCTCTACCCGTGAGCAGAGATTAGAATTCGGTTGGTAAAATTTCGAGCAAAACTTTTTAGACAAATGGATTTTAAAACAAAAAGTTCCCGGACTTTCGCCCGGAAACTTTCCTGTAGGAGAAATCAATACTGAGCCTTGAGGGCTGCGGGGCATTCCACTTCCTGATAAGTGTGGTTGGGATTTCCTGCAGCATTCATCCAGTTCGCGAGGAAGAGGCAACCCTGTTTTGCCTGGGAATCGTTGGCAAAGACCGAGTTGCACTTACTTGTGAGGCAGGATTTGCGCGCCGAAGTCAAAGCCGAACCCGATTTATCGTAACCGACTTCTTCTTCGCAGTCGGAAAGGAGACCTCCGTACTGCTTGCCCTGAGAATCCCAGCCAAACGCAGCGCACCCGTTGTACATGCCAACGCCTCCACCGGGAATCATCACGTCGAAATGTCCATCCTTGTTAACATCCGATCCCACATTGGAAACCATCACCACCAGGACTTTTCCCTTCAACGACTCATGCGGAGCCTGTGTCTCATATTTGCCTGTTCCGTCGAAAGTCAGCGCAAAACATTTTCCGCAAGCGCCACCGTTTGCAGTTGAAACTGCGGCAAAGGCATACGCCAAGTTGTCGTTTACAATTATCGGAATCTGGCTGGTGCAGGTCGAAGCGCTTCCTCCATTGCAAATGCTCGCTTCGTTGAAATTCGAAATTTCGCTGCCGCTAGCCGTACACATTTTCGCTTCGTTACCGCTGCCCGCATTTTCTGTCCATGAACAGCTCGGTTTGCAGCAATCCCAGTAACGCGTCGCCCAGCCGCTTCCGCTCGCTCCGCCCGGAACGACTTTCAAGTCCGTGCTTGTCCCGCCCGAAACCGAACTGCTCGACTTTGCCGACGAACTGGAGCGTACAACCTGCGCACTCGACGAAGACTGTACCGAAACGCTCGAAGAACTTTTCACGGAAACGTTTCCGACATTCAGCGTAATCGTGTATTCCTTTCCGTCGATCGTCAGCTTATCGCTCGTGCTTCCCTCCTGAAACCAATCGGGGACCGTTCCCGAAATCGTATAGGTTCCCTTGTCCCTGTCATAGTTCATCTGCAAGAAATGCAGGTTCCAGGAACGGGTCGGTTCAGAAGTGACCTCGCTGAAAACAATCGTTTCGATGGACTGCCCCTTTTGCACATTTTGCGTCAAGCTTCCCGTCACGTTTCCCGGCTGGACGCTCGCCGAAGACACCGGGAGAACCTGGGCGGAACTCGAAGAAACGAGCGCAGGAATTTCCCCGGCTGAGGAAACCGGGATGTCTATCTGCGCACTGGAAATGTTCGGCAGGTCTGGACCGCTAGCCGAAGAGACAATCAGCGAATCCGGATTCTGCGGAATCGAAAGCGTATCGTTTCCGGGAAGCGCGATGATATTGCCCGCCAAATCGACAAGCGAACCGTCGGCAAGGCGAATCGTTACCCGGTCTTCGGTCAAGTTTCCGATTAGCGTTCCGTTCAAATCCGTTACGGTACCGTTTTTATTGATGAGGTAACCCGCCGAAGAAAGCGAAGGCAAGAGTGTCGTATCGCAAGAGAAAATGGGTGAGACGCCATCCGAAAGGCTCACCACAGTTCCGTCGGCAAGGAGCTGTCCTACGGCGATTCCTGTCGCCGCATCATAGACAATTCCCGTTGCTGGATCGATGGTAAAACCGCCGAGATAATAGGGAAAATCCGCCACGGACGGAGACGGAGGAAATTCTCCACCCGATGCCGAATTGGAATCGTCACCGCAGTTCCACGCCAAAAGCGCGGACGCGGCAAAAAGTGCCAGGTAGTGTTTTTTCATTTTTCGTCCTTCTGTTCGATGAAAACTTTACCACACACCACCCGAAAAATTTCATTTAGACTTTTACGGACACCCCGAATCCGTGCAATCCTTTGTTTCGAATGCGCCGCCTGTGTAGCCTGACCAGTCGTCCTGCCAAGCGATATTCGTCTCGATTTCCGTATTGATCGTCGTCATATACTTATCGACCAGATACTGCGGGCATTCGACCTCTTCCCAGTTATACGTGGGATTGTCCGCCGCCATATACCATTCGGCAAACCACTTGCATCCGCGCAAAAGGTTCGGATGGTTCGAGAAAACCGCTTCGCACATATCGATAACACACGTCTGGTACTTGGCAAGAGCCGCATCCCAACCAAGAGTTTTCTGGCAAGTCGAAAGGAACCCCCCATAAGTCTCGCCCAGCTGATCCTTGGAAACACCGATTTGCGAGGAAAGCGCATCGAACTGTCCAACGCCGCCGCCCGGGACCATCATGTCAAACTGGCCTTCTTCCACATCATGACCGATATTCGAAGCCATCACAATCAGATGCTTTCCCATTAAAGCCTTGTGCGCTGCCTTGATGTTATTATCGTGGTTTCCGCCGTTGAACTGCAAATGGTAGCACTTTCCGCAGCCCTTGGTTCCCGACCCCGGTCCCGCGACAAAGGCATACGCCAAAGTATCGTTTACGGCGACAGGTGCCATATCCGTGCAAACAAAAGCGCCTCCAGTTCCACCGCCACGCTCATCGCTTTTGCAGCCGCTGGTCACTCCCTGGTAGCCTTTCCAATACTGCTGCACATTGTAGCTGAGCGTCCAAGCGGGAATTTCAAAATCGTTGATGTTGCAATTCCGAGCGGCACCGTGATCCGCCTTGTATGCGGCAAGGGAACTCGTATCGACATTTCCGGGCCACGAACAGTGCGGCTTGCAAGCGTCCCAATAGCGGGAACTCCAACCGGTCTTTCCATTGCTCAAGATGTTCCCGTAATTCATAATCTCGTAACCGCTCGGATCCATTTCGCCAGAGCCAGAGATTTTGTTCGAACTTGAGCTTACTGCAACCGCGGCACTTGAACTCGAAGCGTCCTCGCCCGAAGAAATCGGAAGCGTCGCCGAGGAATTCGGATCTACGGTTTCCGACGAGGTCGGCAAATCCGGATTTCCGCTAGAACTGGAAACATCAACCGTCCCCGGCACAAAGTTTCCGTCTTCGTCGATCCGTCCAAGCAAGCTTCCATCGACAGCGGTCACGAGGCAGTTTTTGTAAATGAGCTTTGTCCCGTCAAAATAGGGCAAGAGAGACGCGTCGAGCGTCGCAATTGTCGCTCCGCTGGCGTCTAAAAGGTTCCCCGTCGCAAAGTCAAAGACTCCCACGGCATTCGTCCCGTCCGAAACCGAACCGTCCGCGTTGATAAAGTAGGCTCCCGTCCAAAGAGGAAGCGTTCCGTAGGCAGACAAATCGCATACCAAAGTTTCGCTCGAACTGGAAATTTCCGCCGGCGGATTGGAAGAGGAATCGTCTCCGCAATTCCAGGCAAGGAGACAGGCTGATGATAGAACGCCCATTTTCAAAGCTTTCATTCTGAACCTCAAATCGATTTATGGCACCAAGGCCGAACGCCCCTAAAATACTCTCGAAATTCCAAATCCTTTCGTTTGAAAACAAAAAGTAGCCTTAAACTGTTCTAAAATCGTTCCCGCAAAAAAGCGCCGATTTTCCATTCAAACAAAATAAACGACCGTTCAACAGCAAAATTGGTCTTTTTGCCAAAATTCGCCATTTTTTGACCAGAGCGTTTGTTATTTTATTCTATACTATGAAACGCACCGTAACGATTTGTTTACTTTTCGGAATTTTGCTGGCGGCAAACGCAACGCCGCTATCGATTGACGAAGCCATCGCCATCGCCAAGCAAAAGAATCCCCAGCTAGTCGTGAATCGCTCGCATCTAGACAAGGCGGAAAGCCAAAAGACATCGGCGCGTTCCCTTTTTATGCCAAAGCTCACGCTTTCCGGCAAGGTCACACGGATCAACGACCCGATTACCATCGACCTTTCCCCGATTCGCTCCGCCATTCTCGGGTCAAATTACGCATCGACATACGCGGCGACATACGGCGGATTGATGGCTCCCTATGTTTCCTCGACCGACATGGCGGCGATCGCCGCGGCAGACGCCAAGGCAAAGGAATACGCCCAGAATGTTGCGGGAAATGGACAGGCCCAGCTCGCTTCGCAAATTCCCGAAGACAAGTTTAAAATCAAGGTCCAGGACAAGTTGTTCTTCAACGCTTCCGCCACGGTTCTCTGGCCGATTTTTACCGGAGGGAAGATTTTTTCGGCATACGCCGCCTCGACGGAAAATATCGAAGCGCAAAAATCCGCCTACAGCATGGTCGAAAACACGGTTCTCTCCGAAATCTGTACGCGATACTTCAGCATGAGGCTCGCCGAAGAAATGGTCTCGCTTCGCACCGAAGCGTTCAAGACAATTGAAGAACATGTCAATCAGGCGAAAAAGCTCGAAGCGGGCGGCCAGATTTCCCGGGCGGAACGTCTCCGCGCAGAAGTCGCCTTGGTCGAAGCGATGACCGAAAAGGACAATGCCGAACGCGACCTTTCGCTTTCAAGGCTCGCGCTTGCCAACAGCCTAGGCGCAAGTGACACGGCACTCACTGCGACAACTTCCATCGAGCCGGTCGAACTCGACAGGACGCTTGAAGACTACAAGAAGCGCGCTTCCGAAAACTACCCGGGAATCCGGCAGCTCGAACAGGAAAAGAAACGAGCCGGTCGAGCCGTCACAGCGGCCCGCGGAGACTATTTCCCGACCGTCGCCCTTTTCGGCAAGAAAGAACTCTACACCAAGGATTTGACGATTCTCGAACCGGAATGGGCCGTGGGCGTCGCCCTCGAATGGGACATTTTCCATGGAGGCGAAACCGTCGGAAAAGTCGCCGAAGCGAAAGCGACAAAGCGCGAAGTCGAAAGCATGCAGAACCAGGCGGTTCAGAACATTTCCCTTTTGGTCGAGAAGCGGTTCCGCGAATACGAACATGCGAAAAGCCAGCTCGAAACTCTCAAGAAGACAGAAGAACTCGCCAAGGAATCCCTTGAAGACCAACAGAAAGCCTTTAACGCCGGCATGGGGACAAGCCTAGACGTCGTCGATGCGGAACTTTCCCTCGAACGGTTGCGGGTGGCGACTTTAAAAGCGAACTATGACGCAATGATGGCCCTCGTCGGGCTTCTCGAAACCTGTGGCGAAGTGGAAAACATTGGAAAATATCTGGAGAACCAAAAATGAAACGAGTACCTGCCATTTTGATGTTGCTGATAATCGTCCTGCTTCTAGTCGCAGGATTTGGGGCGATTAAGCATTTTGCGCTTGCTCCGCAGCCTGAATATCTGCAGGGGCAGATCGAGGCTCGACGCGTAATGGTCGCCGGAAAGCTTCCCGGACGCATCAGCGAATTTGCCGTGCGCGAAGGGGACAGCGTTTCGAAAGGCGAAATCATCGCCGAGATTTCCAGTCCCGAAGTCGAAGCCAAGAAAATGCAGGCCGACGGCGCCTACAAGGCGGCAAAGGCACAGGCGAACAAGGCGAAAAACGGTGCGCGCACAGAACAGATCAATGCGGCAAAGGCCGTGATGACCCGCGCCGAAGAAGCGGCAAAGCTCGCTAAAACAACTTACGAACGCGTCCAGAAGCTCTACGACGAAGGCGTTCTCCCGGTTCAAAAGAGAGACGAAGCCGAAACGCAGATGAATGCGGCAAACGCCCAGGTGGAAGCGGCAAAGGCGCAATACACCGAAGCGATGAACGGAGCCCGCGCTGAAGACAAGGCGGCTGCAAATGCGCTCGTGCTGCAGGCTAACGGAGCCAAGGCAGAGGTCAAGGCCTATCTCGACGAAACAAAAATCGTCGCACCGATTTCCGGTGAAATCACGCTTAAAATTTCGGAAGAAGGAGAAGTTGTCGGAGCGGGAATGCCGATCGTCGCCATCACCGATCTAAAGGATGCGTGGGCGGTTTTCAACATCCGCGAAGACGAACTCCGGGATATTTCCAAGGGAAAAACCTTTGAACTCTACATTCCCGCGCTAGACAAGAATGTTTCGATGGAAGTCTATTACATCGCAAGTGCCGGCAGCTACGCTATCTGGAAAAGCAGCAAGGAAAGCGGTGGTTTCGACCTGAAAACCTTTGAAATCCGCTTGCGGCCAAAGGCACCCGTCGAAGGTCTCCGTCCGGGCATGACCGCCTTATGGAAGCGTTCCGCGGAGAAATAAATTGATCAAGAATTTTTGGGCAGTTTTTAAAAATGCATACGGTCGGTGGAATCCCCCGATGGTCATTTTGCTGTTCGTTTTTCCTGTCGGACTTTGCCTCGGAATTCTTTCTCTCTTTTCTGCAGAAACGCCCAGCCATTTGGAAATCGGGGTAGTCGCGGAAAGCGGTGGAGATTTGCAGGGAAAGCTTTTAAGAGCGATCGATGCCACTCCGACGACAAGGCTCGCCAAACGCTGCAAGAGCATTTCGGAATGCGCAGCGGCCATGCGCAGCGGAGAAATCTATGCGTTTCTCCATATTCCGCCGGAACTTGAAAAAAATGCTCTCCGCTTGGAAACTCCGATTATTACGGTCTATACCAACGGGCAGTCCCTGCTCACGAGCAAGCTCATTACGAACGATCTGCGGACAGCCATCGGGACTCAAGGAGCGCTGCTAGTCAAGAATACCGTCATGCCGCCCGTCACGGCGGAGCTTCACATTGTCGGAAATCCGACCGGAAATTACGAGCGTTTTTTGGGAATAGGGCTTGTCACAGCCTTTTTCCACGTCATTGCGATGATTTTCGGAGCCTATTTTTTCGCCTACCCGATTCGGGAAAAGTGCGTCCGGGAATGGTTTAACGCCGCTGGAAATTCAACGGTCGTCGCATTTTTCGGAAGGTTCCTGCCCGCGCTTCTCATCCTCGGAACGGAAATGGTCGGTTTGATGTTCCTTGCGAGAAAGGGAATGCCCGCACTCCAAAAAATCGACATCGCCGTTCTTGTCTGCGGCATCTACGCGATGGTCGGAACGTGCCTTGCCGCGGGAGCAGCCTTTGTCGGATTCATCGGGGAAATGCGTATCGCGCTGAGTTCCGCTGCGGTCGCTGGAGGACCGGCCTTCGCCTTTTGCGGACAGACTTTCCCCTTGTTTGCGATGCCGCTTGGACTTCGCGCCTGGGCCTTTGTCCTTCCGATTACGCATTTTATGCAGCTCCAGTCGGCATTTTTTATCGGACACATCGGAATTACTCGGGCGTTTCACTCGCTTGAAATCCTTTGCTGCGAACTTCTGTTCTGGATTTTGCTTGCCATCTTTACGCTTCGCATCCGAATCCCGAAAACAATCGAAAAGGAGCAGACCGCGCTATGATGCACTGCATCGGACAGTTTTTCCGCATCGTTCTCACGGAATGGAAAACGATGCTACGCGATCCGGCCTGTATGCTGATTGTCGTTGTAGGCGTCGTCCTCTACTCTTTCTATTACCCATTTCCCTACATCCATGAAGTGGCGAACAAGGCTCCGGTCGCCATTGTCGATTTGGACCGTTCCATGATGTCCCGCGAACTTATTCGGATGGCTTCGTCCATGCAAGAGGATACCGTCGTCGCTGTTTACAGCAACGAACGCGATGCGGAACTCGCCCTCGCAAACGAGGAAATCTACGGTTACATGAAAATTCCGGCGGGAATGGAAGCGGATCTTCGCAAGGGAAACAATGTCTCGGTCGGTGTCTATGCGCATGGAGCGTTCATCCTTCTCTACGGAAATGTCGCCACGGCCTTCGCCACGGCGGCGGGAACCGTGGGAGCGACCGTGCAGGTCAAGCGCATCGTCGCAAACGGCAAGAACCTCGCCGAAGCCAAAGCGATTCGCGATCCGATTCCTACACGATTTTTTCGAATGTTTAACCAGTCCGGCGGATACGGCATTTACGCCGTCTCGGCGGTGCTGATGATTATCTTGCAGCAGACATGCCTCATCGGAATCGGCGTTATGGGCGGTCCGCGCAAGAATAGGCATTTCCGTTTGCTGAAAGGTTGCGAAGAAACGGAAAACGCTCCGCTGCTTTTACGCTACTTCGGGCGTTCCACCGCATTTATTTTGCACTATCTCGCCGCGCTTTTCTTCTACAAGCTGGTGATTTACCATGTCTTCGATTTCCCCGACCGCGGTGACATATGGCTTGTTCTCGTGTTCGGAATTTTCTTCTTTGGCGCAACCGTCAATATGGGAATGTGGATGGCGCAATTCTTCAAACATCGCGAAACGGCACTGTTGTTCTTCGCCTGCGTCCCGATTCTCGTACTGTTCGTTT
>CAVKXR010000080.1:0-9347 GCA_963660275.1 Oscillospiraceae bacterium | reverse complement strand
CACTCAAGCCGTGCCGATACACACCGAATCTTTTTAAATTCCTTGAAATCGAAATTGGTAGTGTCAAGGGTTTTTCGCAAAAATAGTTTGTTCCAACATCAAATCTAGGCTACATTTCCGTTCTTTCCGTCCTTTTCCTGTTCCCTTTTCAGATCGTTTTCCTTTTCCATCTCGTAGAGATGCTTCATGTTCAGGTATCTCTTGGTACCCCATTCCTTCGTGGCGATATGCCTTAGCCTGGCGCACACAAGCATCAGGGCAGATTCCCCGTCCGGGAAGCAGCCCACAACCCGTGTCCTTCTGCGTATCTCCCGGTTCAGGCGTTCCAGGATGTTGTTCGTCCTTATGCTGCGCCAGTGTTCGTGCGGAAAGTCGAGATGGGTCAGCGTCTCCATCACGCCCTTGCAGAAAAGGTCTGCAGCCGATTTCAGTCCCATATCGCGCAGTTTCCGTTCCACATCGGCAACCTTCTTCAGCGTCGCCTCCTTGTCTTCCTGGGTGTAGGTCGCCTTCAGCAGCGGCATGGCCGTGGCCAATTTGTTGCGAGGAATCTTGGTCATCAGATTCCTGAAAAAATGGACCGTGCAGCGTTGCCACCTGGCGTCGGGAAAGACCTCCGAAGCCGATTCCAGGAAGCCCAGGTGCTTGTCCGATGTGAACAGCCGGATGCCATTCAGCCCGCGTTCCTTGAGGCTTACGAGGAAGCTACGCCAGCATTCCTTGCTTTCGCTTGCGCCCTCGCATGCTCCGAGTATCTCCCGGTAGCCGTCTTCGGACACCCCCATCGCGACAAGTACCGAGACGCTGGCCGTTTCGCCGCCCCAGCTGCGCTTCAGGTAGATGCCGTCAACGAACACGTAGGGGTACTCCCCGCCTATGGCCCTGTTTCGCCATTCCTCGATCTTGCCGTATACCTTCTGGTTCAGGTTGCCGACAGTCGAGGCGCTGACCCGAGAACCCCACAGGAGCTCCGTGACGTCTTCCACGCGGCGTACGGATACCCCGGCAAGGTACATTTCGATAAGCGACTCCTCCACGGACGATTCCCTGCGCCTGTAGCGCTCTATGATGGCCGTCTCGAACGGAGCCAGACGCAGCTTCGGTACAGAAAGTTCGACTTCGCCCGCCGTGGTCAGAAGCTTTCGCTGGTAATGGCCACTACGGTAGTTCTTGCGTTCATCAGTGCGTTCATGCTTTTCAGCATTGCAGAGCTCCGCAGCCTCCTCGTCCAGCATCGTATTGAGGGTTTCCTCGATGGTCTTCCGGATGACTCCTTTCAGATCGTTCTTGAGGCCTTTTTCGTCGATTTTGATTATATTTCTTTCCATAGGATGTCTCTTTTTTGTGTTTGATTTGTGGTTATTTCAAATCTAAAAATTGGAACATCCTATTTTTTTCCTCCTTAGAGGAATTTGCGAAAGAAAATATACGTTACCTCGAAATTGGTCTAATTTTTAGGCCAATATTCGCAAAAATTGGCAAACTTTTTAGGCCAATTTAATTTATATTATTGAAGATGAAGGAAACAATTGCCGAAATTTTGCAGGAATTTTACGAATCGGGACTGCCAGAAGACATTCGCCCCCGTTCTTTAGAGTATTTAGAGAAGCCCCGAAATGCGACAACCCTTATCGGGATGCGACGCACGGGTAAAACTTACATCGCCTACAGGCAAATGCAAAAGCTAGTCCAAGCCGGGATACCCCTCGAGCGTATCGTCTATCTCAATTTTGACGATGAACGCTTGCGCAATATCAAGATTGACGACCTTCATTTGATCGGTGAAATCCATGCCAAAATGTACCCGGAAGCAGCCCGCAAATTGTGCTGGTACTTTTTAGACGAGCTTCAAGATGTGGAAGGGTGGGAACTGTATGCACGTCGGCTTATCGACTCGAAACTGGTACAACTATGCCTTACAGGTTCATCGTCAAAACTTCTTTCTTCCGAAGTCGCTACGCAATTGCGCGGACGTTCGCTGGATATGGAGATTTTCCCTCTCTCGTATGCGGAGTTTTTATTGTTTAATGGAATCGCAAGGCAACTTCCAAAGGGGATTTTTACCTCACGAACCGCAGGCGTATTGCGCAAGGCAATGGTCCGTTATTTTGAAGAAGGCGGTTTTCCCGATATCCAAGGCGAAAACGTTCGACTCCGCAATAAGCTTCTCCAGGAATATGTGAACGCAGTGGTTTTTCGCGACGTGATAGAACGTCATAACATTTCAAGCATACAAGCGTTAAAATACACGCTGGATTATGTCATCCACAACTATGCCAGAAAAATCTCGACACGAGCCATATCGGGTGCGCTCCGGGCAATAGGCGTATCGGATAACCGTGAGTATATCGCCAATTATCTGCAATACTTATCCGACGCCTATTTGATTTATCCCGTGTCCTTAAGGACGGATTCTCTTGCGGTACGCCGTACAAATCCAGACAAGTATTACATAGTGGATACTGGAATTATCCGCGCAATGACACCAAAGAATGACGAAGAAAAAGGCTGGCTTCTTGAAAATCTCGTGTTTATGCAACTTCGCCGCGGCAACAATAAAATTGAATACTACATCGACCATGAAGGAGGTGAAGTGGATTTTTTGGTGACCAATCGGGACACTAAAACAAGAAAGCTGATTCAAGTTGCCTGGAAAATAGAAAAGCCTGAAACGGAAGTTCGTGAATTGACATCGCTCCGACTTGCACGCAACGAAATAAAGATTAAGGATTGTTCTGTAGTGACCTGGGATTCCGAAGCTTCCTTGGACGACGGAATAAAAATCGTACCTGTCTGGAAATTCTGCCTAGATTAAGATTCGCAGTATCGCTTCTTGCTTCTGAACAGCCTCGTATGCCAATAGTAAAAGAACCTTGAATTTTTCATTAAATCGTCCGCCATTCAAACGATTTCGTTTTCTTTATTTTATCTTTAAATCATGGGTTTTAAAGAAGCTGACCTGGAGATTGCCATCAAGGACCTTCTTGTGCAAGAAGGCTACAGCTATGTTCCGGGAGACCGGATTGTTCGGGGCGAGGGCGAAGTTCTGATCGAATCGGATTTGCAGGACTATCTGCGTTCCCGCTACGGTTCCGCGGGCATTACCGAAAACGAAATCCGCGCAGTCGTCTTGCAATTGAAAGCGCTCCCGACCGGCGATCTTTACGAAAGCAACCGAAAATTTTGCAACTGGCTCGCCGAAGGCTTTCCCTTAAAGCGCGAAAATCCAACGCAAAAGGATCTTCTAATCGAGCTTGTGGATTACAGTTCCCCGGGACCTGGGACAAGATTCGAAGCGAACATCGCCGAATCCGAAATTTCCAAGGCAGCGGACACGAGCGTCCCATACAGCGCAGGCCTTAACATCTTCAAGTTCGTAAACCAGTTCGAAATCCAGGGGCAGGAAAAGCGCATCCCCGACGGAATCCTTTTTGTAAACGGTCTCCCGCTGGTCGTTTTTGAATTCAAAAGCGCCGTCCGCGAAGAGGCGACAATTCACGACGCATACGTCCAACTCACGACCCGCTACCGCCGAGACATTCCGCCGCTTTTTCTCTACAACGCTTTCTGCGTCATCAGCGACGGTGTGAACAACCGCGCGGGCAGCTTCTTCGCCAAGTACGATTTCTTTTACGCCTGGCGACGCACCGGTTTTGCGGACAAGCGCATGGACGCCGACGGAATCGGGAACCTCTACACGCTCATCCGTGGGATGTTCCGCCGCGAACGCCTTCTGGACATTTTCCGAAACTTTCTGTATTTTCCGGATTCGAGCAAAAGGCAGGAAAAGGTTCTCTGCCGCTATCCGCAATACTATGCGGCCCGGATACTTTTCGAAAGCGTTTCCAAGGCACGCAAGCCCGGCGGCGACGGAAAAGGCGGAACCTATTTCGGGGCGACAGGTTGCGGCAAAAGCTTCACGATGCTCTTTTTAACGCGTCTCCTCGTGCGCTCCAAGGCTTTCGGCAGTCCGACCATCGTGCTCATCACCGACCGGACCGATTTGGATGACCAGCTTTCGGGACTTTTCACCAGATCAAAAAAGTATATCGGCGACGAACTCGTACAGAGCGTCGAAAGCCGGGACGATCTGCGAGAAAAGTTGCAGGGGAGAAAAAGCGGTGGCGTTTTCCTGACGACGATTCAAAAGTTCAGCGAAGGACTGGACCTTTTGACGGACCGCTCCAACGTTGTCTGCATTTCGGACGAAGCTCATCGCACGCAAACGAACCTGGATAGAAAAGTGACCGTCACAGACAGCGGAGTCCGCACCTCTTACGGATTTGCCCGCTACCTGCACGACTCCCTGCCAAATGCGACATATGTCGGTTTCACGGGAACGCCCATCGACGCGACCCTCGATGTCTTCGGAAAGGAAGTCGATATCTATACGATGACGGAATCCGTCAAGGACGGCATCACCGTTCCGATCGTTTACGAAGGCCGCGCCGCCAAAGTTGCGCTAAACGAGTCCGTCCTCGCCGAAATCGAAAAATACTACGACGACGCTGCCGAAGAAGGCGCAAACGAATACCAGATAGACAGAAGCAAAAAGGAAATGGCGCGGATGCGAACCATCCTGGGAAACCCGCAGAGAATCCAGGCGATTGCTTCCGATTTCGTCAAACATTACGAAGCCCGCATCAAGGAAAGGTCGTCGGTAAAAGGCAAGGCGATGTTCGTCTGCAGCGACCGGAAAATCGCCTACTCGCTCTACAGGGAAATTTTAAAATTGCGTCCCGAATGGGGGATTCCCAAGGCTTTCAACGAAGTAAACGGAAACAGCGAAGCCCTTTCCGACAGGGAAAAGCGCAAACTCAAGCCCATTGAACGCCTGAAAATGGTCATGACCCGCAACAAGGACGACGAAAAAGAGCTTTACGATTTGCTGGGTTCAAAAGACGACCGAAAAGAGCTGGACCGCCTCTTCAAGCAGGAAAGATCCAACTTCAAAATCGCCATCGTTGTCGATATGTGGCTCACGGGATTTGACGTTCCCTGCCTAGACGCCATCTACATCGACAAGCCCATCGCGGAGCATTCCCTCATCCAGACAATTTCCCGCGTAAACAGGACATACGAAGGAAAGGAAAAGGGAATCGTCGTCGATTACATCGGCATCCGAAAAAAGATGAACCAGGCGTTAAAGCAATACAGCGCAGGTTCCACAGAAAACATCGAGGACATCTCGACCGCAGTTGTCGAATTTCGAAACCATCTGGACCTGCTCGGAAAACTGATGCACGGCTTCCATGCGGAAAATTATTACAAGGGAACGGAACTCGAAAAGCTGGAAACGCTAAAGTGCGCAGCGGAATTCGTCCAAAGGACAAAGGAAAGCGAAACGTGGTTCATGAACCTTTCCAAAAGACTAAAGGCCGCCTATGACATCTGCGTCGGCTCGGAACGGATTTCGGAAAAGGAATGCGACGAAGCGCATTTCCTCTTCGCGGTCAGGAGCATTCTCTTCAAGCTGACCCGAGGAAACGCTCCGGACATTTCCCAGATGAACGAACGCGTCCGAAGCCTCGTCGAAGAAGCTCTGAACAGCGACGGCGTCCAGGAAGTTTTCCAGATTGGCGAGAGCGACGCTCCGGCGGCACAGAACATTTTTGACAAGGATTATCTCGAACACATCAACCGCATCCGTCTGCCGAACACGAAAATCAAGCTCTTGCAGCAACTGTTGAAAAGAGCCATCGACAGCATCCGCAAGATAAACAAGATCAAGGGAATCGACTTTTCAAAGAAGATGCGCAGCCTTGTCGAACTTTACAACGACCGCTCCGAAGCCGACGTTCTCAAGTCGGAAGTTTACGAAGAAATGGCGGAAAGACTCACCGATATGATTCTCCAAGTCCAAAAAGAATTTACCGCCGGCGATTCCCTGGGCATCAGCTTCGAAGAAAAGGCTTTTTACGACATTCTCAAATCCCTCTGCGTCAAATACCATTTTGAATATCCCGACGAAAAATTGCTAGCCCTTTCCCGCGAAGTCAAAAAAATCGTCGATGCGCAAGCCGCCTACCCGGACTGGGATAGGCGCGAAGACATCAAGTCCGCGCTGAAAGTGGATTTGATCCTTTTACTAGACAGGTTCGGTTACCCACCCGTGGAACGCGATGAAGTTTACAGCGAAATTTTCGACCAGGCGGAAAACTTCAAAAAACACAAAAGCTAACCTGCTTTTTCAATTTTTGTATTTTGCATTCAAAAAGGAGATTCCTCATGAGAAAAGATTTCGGTTCCAAGGCGATCATCACTCCGCTTCCGGTCCTCATCATTGCGACTTACAACGAAGACGGAACACCGAACGCGATGAACGCAGCCTGGGGCGGCCAAAAGGAAGAAGACCAGATTGCGATTTGCCTCGGGACAAGCCACAGGACAACAGAAAACATCAAGAAGCGCAAGGCCTTTACCGTGAGTTTCGGCACGCGGAAAACGGTGACTGTCTCAGATTTTTTCGGTATCGTCAGCGGAAACAAGCTTTCCGATAAGGTGGAAAAATCCGGGCTGCATGTTGTGA
Source organism: Oscillospiraceae bacterium (assembly GCA_963660275.1). GTDB lineage: Bacteria > Fibrobacterota > Fibrobacteria > Fibrobacterales > Fibrobacteraceae > Hallerella. The sequence continues at coordinate 2,818 of CAVKXR010000080.1, read as the reverse complement.
AAAGCGCCCACGTTGACGCTCCGATGTTCGAAGAATACCCGCTCACGCTCGAATGCAAGCTCATCGAATGCAGTGCCGACATGGACGGCAGTACATATGTCGTCGGACAAGTCGTAAATACCAGCGCGGACGAAACGGTCCTCGACGAAAAGGGAAAAGTCGATCTGGGAAAAGTCGAGCCGATTTCCTACGATTCAGCGGCCCACGCCTACCGAGTCCTCGGCGAAAAAGTCGGCAAGGCATTCAGCGACGGAAAGGCATTGCTGAAGTAAATTTAAACGTTCAAACTTTTAAAACGCCCGGACTAAAGAGAAAAGTCTGGGCTTTTTTCTCTAGTCCTTGATACAACGGATGGAAGCAGCAAGAGCCCCATCCTCTGTAGATAAAAAACGATAATCATAGATATAGAATACTATTGCAGCATGTTTTTTATTTTTAGTAGATTCTATAAAAGAACTCCAAAAAACCGCATTTCTTTCAAAACCCTCAAAAATTTCCCTACCACTAATATAGCCAGCGAGCAGTGCACTAAATCCAAATTCATCTGACCCAACATCCTTTTTCGACATTAAAGCACTCCCTATCCTACACAGCAGATCTCCTCCTTCCACATTACCAACCGCTCGCTCTCCGACAAAAGTCTCCAAAATTTTCCAATCTGCAGAATCCGGCAAGTGCCACCCTTCCGGGCAAATTCCACGAACCGGATATATCGGGAAACACTCAATGCCATCGCTGCAACCTTTACCTTTTTCAGTAAAGACCGCCGCCGAATCCATCGCCGCGGCCCATGTATAAAAGCGACCGTACTTTTCACAGTTTTCCGGGTTGTCGTAGAGACAGAAGCTTGAAGTATCCGGCATATAGACGTAGTTCAAGTTTTCCGCCATCCAGGTTTGATTTCCTATTCTAGTTATCCGATAAGTTTGACCATCTCGCATATCCCTTAAAATTTCAAGAACCTGCCCATCGTAGCAACCACTGTCCTGCGGGTTAAATTTTTTTCCATCGCAGAACGCATAAACGGAATCTTCAAAGCAAAAATTCTCCGCTTGCAGATAAGCCTTTTTGCCACAAAGTTTACAATCCTCGTTGGAACATAGCGAATCATTCAAGCAAAGGTACAAGTTTGGATCAAAAATTTCTCCCCCGCAAAGTTCATGGACAGAATCGTTAAAACACATTTCACTGGACGGATTGTAAACCGCACCATTGCATCTTTGATAAAGACTGTCGATAAAACAGAAATGCGTTTCGGGAGAAAACTTTTTACCGCCACAGAATGAATAAACAGAATCATCAAAGCAAAAATTCTTTGACAGATCATAAATCTTTCCGCCGCATAGCGAAACCGCCGAATCCGCCACACAAAAACTTTTTGCCGGGTCAAAAGGCTTGTTCCCACAGAGCGCCTTGTACAAAATAACCGAATCCTTTCCGCAGATTTGTAGAATCGTTCCGTCGCCATTATCCGTAAACGAGCAAGTTTCGCCGTCTTTTCCCGCCTCTCCCTTTTCCCCGTTCAGTACAACCCCGACCGAATCGCTACCGCAAACGACCTTGTATCCCGAAGAATCGGCAAGCATTTCAACAGCACACGATGTCCCGTCTTTCCCGTCAGAACCGTCCTTGCCTTCCACCGAAACATTTTTCCAAACAGAATCCGCACAAACATAGACCGCATTTTCCTTTGACACAAACTTCATCTCGCCCAAGCGTTCTTCTGTGCACTTTCCGAGCGAATCCGTGGAGGAAACAATTTCCAACCCGGAGGTTTCCTGCGTTACGTTAGTTACCTTCGTCACATCGTCACCGCAAGCGGTAAAAAACGTCGCAGTCAAAAATACAAGCAGGGAATGTTTAAAAGTTCTCATCGGGAATTCTCTTTTCGATGCATGAATTTTAAATTTTTGAAATGTGGGTTTCATGTACTGAATCCTAATTCCTGACTTCTAATTTTCATCTCTTACAATTCATCCTTGATGCAGCGGACGGAGAACAAAAAGTTATCCTTGTGCTTTCTATTCATGTATAGACCCGTCTCGTCGTAATTCAGGTATAGGTAGTAGGCTTGGTAATCACTGTACTCTATCGAACTCCAAAAGAATGCGCTTCTAAAAGCATCATAGGTTGCCCCGCTGCCGGTGCGGAGCCCCGCTGGGAAAGCCCCGAAGCCGAAAGCATCCGATCCGCCTGTTTTGCCGTTGTCTTTAACCCATCCTGTTGTCGATTTCAGCGCATAGCCCACGGAGTCAGAATTTTCTCTGAAAAGGGAATCCACTACAAATGTTTCTAGCTGATTCCACTCTGTCGTATCGGGTAAATGCCAATCTTCCGGACAAGCATCCATCGCTGCGAACCACGTGTAAAGGCGCCCATATTTTTCGCAGTATTCGCTAGATCCGTTGTAACAGAAGCTTGAAGAATCTTCCGTCGCCGTCTTTTGAAGATAGGCGTAGTTCAGGTTCTCCGCCATCCAAGTCTGGGTGCCGATTTGAACCATTCGATAAACTTGCCCATCACGAGCATCCTCGAAGAATCCAAAAAGTCTTTCTTCATGGCAGACGCTGTCCTGCGGGTCGTAAATTTTTCCGTTGCAAAGCGCATAAATTAAATCACCGAAGCAGAAATTTTCTGTCAAATCATAGGATTTCCCGCCACAAAGCGTTATAACAGAATCCTCGTGGCAGAAGCTCGAATCCGGGTCGTAAACCTTCCCTCCGCAGAACGCCTTGTACAAAGTAACCGTTTCGCCACCGCAGTCCTGCGTCACGGTGCCGTCGCCGTTGTCGGTGAGCGTGCAGCCTTCTCCCGCGAG
>CAVKXR010000079.1:0-9423 GCA_963660275.1 Oscillospiraceae bacterium | reverse complement strand
ACTTCTCGAAAACGTCAAGCTTTCGCAGGCCGTCGAAGAAACGCTCTCGCTCGTCCGCGCGGTGAACCGTTACCTGGAGCAAAAAGCCCCCTGGAAACTTGCCAAGGACGCTTCGAAAAAAGAAGAACTCGCCACGGTCCTCTTCGTTTCCGCAGAAGCCGTCCGCATCGCGCTCAGCTTCCTCTCCCCGGTCATCCCGGAAAAGAGCAAGGAAGGTCTCGTCATGCTCGGAACTTCACTCGAAGGCGTCCGCGATCTCGCCTGGGGAAAGTTCCAAGGCGGAGAAAAATTCGGTGAAGGATCGGCGCTCTTTCCGCGAATCGTCGAAGAAACCAAAAAAACGGAAGCCCCCAAGCCGAAGCAGAACAAGCCTCTCTCGGCAGAGGCTGTCCCCGCCGAAATGGATATCCGCGTGGCAAAAATTCTCGAAGTGAACGACCATCCCGATGCGACATCGCTCTATGTCCTGAAGGTCGATGCCGGAGAACCGGAAGTGCGGACGATCTGTTCCGGGTTGAAGAGCAGCTACACGCCCGAAGAACTCAAGGACAGGAAGATTCTCCTCTTTGCGAACCTGAAACCGGCTCCGCTCCGCGGCATCATGAGCAACGGAATGCTCTTTGCCGGAGACACGAAAGAAGAACATGTCTGCAAGCTTCTCACACCGCCGGAAGATTCAAGGCCCGGAGACCGCGCCACGTTCCGCGGAATAACGCCCTCGACCGACGGACGGATTCTCAAGCTCAAGGATTTTGAAAAGATTTCGCTCGAAGCGCGCGGCAAGTCGGTTTTCTGCGGAGAAAGCCCGCTGGAAGTCTCCGGCAAGGCGGTCACCTGCGATGTCGAGGACGGGGCAAAAATCCACTAGGCTCTGTCTATGTATTCCGAACGCAAGTTTTTAACACTCGCCCCGCAGACAAAAGCGAAACGCTTCGCCGAACTTTTGCGGATTCTCATCTTGCGGCTCGGAAACGATACGGCGCAAATCCGGAACGAATACGAACATTATGCCGAATGGCTGCGGATGCCGCCCGAAAAGCGTCTCGACGGAAAAAACCAGGCCGAATTGATCGAACTCTACAAGGACTTCCGCACCGAAGCGGGGCTGGGCTTTGAACGGGACGTCTATCTGGAAAACGAACCGGGCGACAGAAACGAAGCGGTCCTGCCGACGCTCCCCTACGCGGTTCTCGCCCACAACTTGCGGAGCGCATTCAACGTAGGCTCTTTATTCCGCACAGCGGACTGCTTTGGACTCGAAGCGGTCCATCTTTCGGGCTACACACCGGGCATCGACCACGCCATGCTGAAAAGCGCGGCCCGCGGAACCGAAAAATGGATTCCGGGCAAACGCTGGGAAAGTCCGTTTGACTGCATCGAATCGCATCGTCAAAAAGGCTACGCGATCATCGCGCTGGAAACGGGCGAAGGCTCCACTCCGATAACCCAGGTAAGCTGGCCGGAAAAAGCGCTGATCGTTCTCGGCAACGAGGAGCTGGGAATCTCGCCGGAACTTTTAAAAGCCTGTTCGATCAAAGTCGAAATTCCCATGGCCGGTCGAAAGGCGAGCATGAACGTTTCCGGAGCATTCGCCGTCCTCGCGTACGCCATCCGAACAAATTACCGAAAAGACATTCCCGAATAAATTTTAAATCCGCACAAAAAAGGCTCCGAATCCATCGGAGTCTTTTTCAAAAAAGCCAAGACCAAAGTTATTCTTCTTCCAAGCGCGCAAGAACCGCCTGGGCGTGATGGTAGAAGCCTTCCGTCTCCGCGATTTCCGCAATCAGCCGAGCCTGCTTGCAAACGGCCTTTTCCGTATAATTGATGATGCTCGTTCTCTTGACAAAGTCATAGACGCCGAGCGGGCTTGAAAAACGCGCGGTTCCGTTTGTCGGGAGAACGTGGTCGGGTCCCGCAAAATAGTCGCCGACAGGTTCGCTCGACCAGGGACCGATGAAAATCGCACCGGCATTGACTATCCGATGGGAAAGCTCTTCCGCATCGGATGTCTGCACTTCCAGATGCTCCGGGGCGATACGGTTTGCGACCGCAACACCATCGTCCCAGTTTTCGACAACCAGAATCCGACCGAAATTTTCCAGCACCTTTTCGAGCAACTCGCGCTTCGGGGAAATCTTGACGCGTTCATCGACAGCCTTCGATATTTTTTTCGCCATGTCCATGCTGTCGGTAATGCAGATGGAAGCTTCGAAGCCGGAACCGTGCTCCGCCTGGCTCAACAGATCGACCGCCACATATTCAGGGTTTGACGACGCATCCGCCAGCACCAAAATCTCCGAAGGTCCCGCGATCATATCGATATCGACCTTTCCGAAAACTTCGCGTTTCGCAATCGCCGCATAGACATTTCCCGGTCCCACGATCTTATCGACCGGTTCGATTTCCTTTGAACCGTAAGCCAAAAGCGCTATCGCCTGCGCCCCGCCGATGTGATAGATTTCCTTGATGCCCAGTTCCAGAAGCACGAAGGCGACAGACGGATCGATTCCGCCCTTTGCCGGAGTGGTCACCACGATCTGCTCGACACCCGCCACCAGAGCCGGTACCGCATTCATGATGACCGTACTCGGATAGACAGCCGCTCCGCCGGGAACGTAAAGCCCGACGCGATGCATCGGACGCACGCGCTGGCCCAGAATTTCCCCTTCCTTTCCCTTGAACGCAAAACTGCCAATCGAATGCAGCTCATGACGGTGAAAGCGAATCGCATTCCGAATCGCAGCGCGCAGAGCCTTCGTCAAAGTCGGACTCACCCGCTTGGCCTGTTCCTTCAAGACCTTTTCATCGACGCGCAGATCATTTCCCTTTAACCCGTCGAATTTCTGTGCGTATTCCACCGCCTTGGAAAATCCGCCCTTGCGGACGTTTTCCATGATGTTTCGGACCTTGGCGTAAATTTCTTCCGTCGGGGCGACTCCACGCGCACAAATGCGATCGACTTCCTTTGAACTCTGATTGACCTTGAGAATCTTCATGCGACTAGTTTTCTCCTTGCTTCAAGGATTCCTTGTAAATTTTATACGAAAGTCCATCGACGAGCGCAAACCAGGACGCTTCGATGATATTTGTGGAAACGCCGGCGACGTGCCAGGAATCCCGCTCATCGCCAAACGTGGTCCAGACGCGGACATGGGCGTCCGACCCGACATTCGAACCCAAAACCCGAACCTTGAAATCGTCCAGCCGGACATTTTTCATATAGGGATAGTAAGGTACGAGCGCCTTGCGGAGAGCCGCGTCCAAAGCGTTCACCGGTCCATCACCCTCGGCGACCTGGTGGCTGATTTCATCGCCGACGTGCAGCTTGACAGAAGCCTGCGACACGCTTGCCCCCTGTTCCGTCCGGTCCTCGATGACGCGGTAGTTTTCTACCCGGAACGGAAGCGTGAAAACGCCCAGCGAACGATAGACGAGCATTTCAAAGCTTGCCTCGGCGCTGTCGAAATGCCAGCCTGCATTTTCGCATTCCTTGATCCGGCGCAAAAGTTCCTGGACTTTCGGATCCTTCTTATCGACGTCGACATGGAGAAGTTCCTTGATCTTTTCCACGACAAGGGAACCGCCCGCCTGGTCGCTCGTCACGAAAACCCGATTGTTCCCCACCGCATGGGGATCGAGATGCTCGAAGCTGCGGGAAACCTTCATCACGCCGTCGATATGCGCACCGCCCTTGTGGGCAAAAGCCGCATCCCCGACGTAAGGCGCCTTGATGTCGCTCGGAATATTCACAATCTGGTCGAGAGCGAGACTTACCTTGCGCAGGTCCTTCATGTTTTCCGCGCAAGAAACCTTCTTCTTCATCTTGAAGACCAGATCCGCGGAAATCGTCGTGAGGTCCGCGTTGCCGCACCTTTCCCCGTAACCGTTCAGAACGCCCTGGACCATCGAGAGACCCGAGCGGACCGCTACGAGGGAATTCGCCACGGCAACCCCGCTGTCGTTGTGGGCGTGGATTCCCAGCGGAACCTGGATTGTTTTCTGGACATCCCGAAGAATCGCTTCGAGTTCCCACGGCATCGTTCCGCCGTTCGTGTCGCAAAGGACGATAAAGTCCGCGCCTCCCAGGGCAGCCGACTTGAGCGTCTCGATTGCATAGCCCGGATTCGCCTTGTAGCCGTCGAAGAAATGCTCCGCATCATAGATGACCTCGTCGGAGGATTCCTTGAGAAAGCGGATGGAGGATTCTATCATGTCCAGGTTTTCTTCAAGCGTCGTCCGGATAACGTCCGTCACGTGCAAGTCCCAGCTTTTCCCGAAAATCGTCTTGACCTGCGCCTTGCTCTCGACCAGCGCCTTCAAGAGCGGATCGTCTTCCGCGAGAATTTTCGGGCGACGCGTGCTGCCGAAAGCGCAAATTTTCGCATGGGAAAGCCGCATTTCTCCGATTCGACGAAAAAATTCCACGTCCGTCGGGTTCGAAGGGTTCGGCCAGCCGCCTTCGATGTAGTCAAAGCCAAAGGAATCGAGAAGTTTCGCGATTTGCAGCTTGTCCGCCAGGGAAAGCGATATCTTGCGGTCCTGGTTTCCGTCGCGCAAAGTCGTATCGTAAAGAAAGACATCGGGCATAGTGCGTCAAATTTAATAAAAGTTGTTTTCGCTCTACGGAAGGCGGGCGAGCATTCCCGCCCGAACACGCTCCGTTTTTTCTTTCCCTTCAAGAGCTTCCAGGACGGCAAAGCCAAACTCCTCCGCGGTTCCGGGTCCGCGGCTTGTCAAGAGCTTCCCGGAAGCGACCACGCGGTCTTCCCGATAGTTCCCGCAATGCGGCCGTAAGTCCGCAGCCGTCGAAGGATAGCTCGTGACGCTTTCACCGCCGAGAATTTCCGCCCGCGCAAGGACAAGCGGCCCTGCGCAAATCGAAAGCACCCACTTTCCCGCACCGTAAAAATTTCGGACAATTTCAAGGACTCGCTCGGACGCCATGAGATTTTCCACGCCGCGGCTCCCGCCCGGAAGGAACACGCCGTCGAACTCGGAAAGTTCCGCTTCGGAGAGAAGAATGTCCGCCTTTACGGTCAAGCCGTGCGCGCCTTCCACAAACACGTCGTCGTGAATGCCCGCAAGCGTAACCTGGACATCGCCGCGCGAAAGGATATCGAACGGAACGACGCATTCCGTCTCTTCAAAGCCGTCCGCAAGCACGAACAGGATCCGATTTTTCATGAAAAACTCCTTCTGTAACGCTAATCTTAAAATCCGCTAATCCAGAACTTTTCGTCCAGACATTCTGCAATCATCGCAAGTGGGGAGGATTTTTAGAGAAGCCGCTCCGAATATACCAAATTCTTGCTAACTTTTCCATCGGGACGCCGGATGGCCGCCTTCGCGAATGCGAGGGAGGAAAGTCCGGGCACCGCAAGGCAGGATGCTGGATAACGTCCAGGCGCAGCGATGCGACGGATAGCGCAGCAGAAAGATACCGCCCGCCGCAAGGCGGGTAAGGGTGAAATGGCGAGGCAAGAGCTCACCGCGGTTCTGGCGACAGAACCGGCACGGCAAGCCCCATCCGGTGCAAGATCAAGCAGAACTCCGCACTTTTTCGAAAGTGCCCGGGCCGCCTGTCCGGTCGGAGTTCGGGTAGGTCGCTCGAAGCCGCCAGCAATGGCTCGCTCAGATAGATGGCCATCGCCGGTTTCCACCGGCACAAAACCCGGCTTATAGGCGTCCCCTTTCGAGAGCCTCTTCGAAAAAACGGAGAGGCTCTCCCTTTATCCCCCAAATAAGCCGTTCAAAAGCCTTTTTCGTCCAAAGAGCGAAAACAAGACTTTCCGCCCTTGACTTAAAGCGAACTTCAGGAATTAAATTATTCCCGTAAAAAGAGGAGTTTAAATGTTTTTCGTCATTCTTTCCATCGTAGGCGTCGTCGGCATCACCGGGCTAGGCGTTTTAAACCTTCCGCAATTCGGAAAGATCCCAAGCGGAGAACGTCTGGAGCGCATCCAGAAATCGCCCCACTACCGGGACGGACATTTTGTAAACGAGCACGAAACGCCCACCATGACAGGCGACAAGAATTTCGCGACCTCCCTCTTCGATTTCTTCTTCAAAAAATACCCGAACGCCGTTCCCGATTCGGGTAAAATTCCCGCCGTGAAAACCGATCTTGCGAAACTCGACCGGAAGGAAAATATCGTCGTCTGGTTTGGGCATTCCTCCTATCTCGTCCAGGCCGCCGGAATACGCTTTCTCGTCGATCCCGTCTTTCACGCGGGTGCGCCTTTCGAATTCATCGATAGGCCTTTTCCGGGAACGGATATCTACAAGCCGGAAGACATGCCGGATTTCGACGTTTTAATCATTACCCACGATCACTACGACCATCTCGATTACAAAACAGTCAAGCCTCTCGAGCCTCAAGTTCCGCGGGTTGTCACGGGACTTGGCGTAGGCTCCCACTTGGAATACTGGGGATACCCGAAAGAAAAAATCTCCGAACTGGACTGGGACGAATCGCTCGACCTGGGCGACGGTTTTAAGCTCCACTGCCTTCCGACCAGGCACTTCTCCGGGCGCAGCGTTTTCCAGAACAAGACGCTCTGGGCCTCGTTCATCATCGAAACGCCCGACGGGAAAATCTATGTCGGCGGAGATTCCGGCTACGACACGCACTTCGCAAAAATCGGGGAAAAATTTCCGGGCATCGATTTCGCCATTCTCGAAAACGGACAATACAACGAGGACTGGGCAAAAATCCACACGCTTCCCGACGAACTCCCGAAAGTCGCGCACGACTTAAAAGCAAAACGTTACATGACGGTGCACAATTCCAAGTTCAAGCTCTCGACGCACGACTGGGACGAACCGATGAAAAACGCCCTAGCGCTTCGAGAAAAAGGTTTCGACGTCCTTTTGCCGAAAATCGGGGAACCTGTCCGCTGGAAGCCCTAACCGACGACGCGACCTCCCCATTCCGCGGAATGGCGCCTTTCGTGTTCGAGCGTCTTTTCGAAATCCGCAAGCGGCGAGCAGTTTTGTTCGACGGCAAGCTGTACCTGGTGCAAGCGGGAAAGGCAGCACATCTTGTCCGAGAGGCCGAGCTTCGCCTTCTGGAGCGCATCGTCTAAGACCCGAATCGATTCGTCATAGACTTTGCAAGGCACGGGAAACGGGTGACCGTCCTTTCCGCCGTGCGCAAAGGAATAGCGCGCAGGGTCCGTAAAGCGCGACGGCGTTCCGTTGATTACTTCGCTAACGAGCGAGAGGGACTGGAGTGTCCGCGGGCCTAGGCCGGGAGTGAGCAGCAGGCTTTCAAAATTCGTCGGTGCAGATTCGTAAGCGGTAGCGAGGACGCTTCCGAGACGCTTCAAATCGACATCTTCCGCCAGGACTTCATGGTGCGCGGGCATCCGGCAGTCGCGACCCGAACAGACAAGGACCGGTTCCGGCGAGCTATCGAACAGGTCGGTCTGCTCCGGGATGACAATCGATGTTTTCGGCTTCACCAAGGACGAAATTTCCCGCATGACGCGGAACGGTTCTTCATGGGAAAGCGCAAGGACCGATTCGCGAGTCTTCCCCGCCGCTTTATCCGTGAGATTCAGAATGCTCCCTTGATTTTTTCCGACGATTGCCGTGTGCGGCTCCTCCACGAAAGACCTGAGGCTTAGCGAACTCCAGTGATAACGCCTCGCCGTATGCGCTTCCGGGTTCATTCCCTGCTGGACGACCGCCCAATCTCCGTCTTCCGTCAAGATGAAATTATGCTGGTAAAGTTGGAAACCGTCCTGAATCGCTGTATTGTCAACCTTCGCGCAGAGCTTGCTCGCCCGCAAGAGAAAGTTTCCGTCAAGGCCCGTCCGGTCTGCGATTTGCAAAAGCTCGGTCGGCGTTTCCCGAGAAAATTTCCCGCGTCCACCGCATACATAGATTCCGAGTTCCCGCGACACCTGCGAAATGCCGCGCTTCAAGGCGAACATCACGCTGGTCGTGATTCCCGAAGAATGCCAATCCATTCCCAGGACCGCGCCAAAGGACTGGAACCACAGCGGGTCGCTCAGACGGACGAGAAATTCCTTTCGCCCGTAGTTTTCGACGATCGCTTCGACAATCAAACACCCCAGATCGCGCATCCGGTCGGCAAGCCACCTGGGAACCGTTCCCGTGTGCAAGGGCAAGTCCGCAATGCCGGTCCGCTTGGGCATAAAGACCTAATTCCTGCGGATGTTCAGCATAAAGGCTCCGTGTGCATTCGAGAACATTTCCACGGAGTAGGCGTTTGGCAGATTCTTGAAAAAAATCCGCACGAACTTTCCCTGTTCCGGCGAAGCGAGGACCGCAGCGATTTCCGCATCCCGAATCATCGCGTCCGACGTCAAGTCGCGAGAAAACCAATGCCAGACCTGCCAGTTGAAAAGTCCACGCGTGCTCGCCACAAAAGCCCGGACCATCAGCGCGTATTCGTAAGCGTAAAAATCCCGCCGCATCTGGATTTCCGACTGTTTCTGCGCTTCGGGCAAGCGGTCAAAAAGAGGTATCGGGACAAGCGCTTCGCGGTCGGGTTTCAAGTAAGAAAACTGGATTTCCTTGTCGCGGACGACGACTTGCAGGTTCGTATCGTCTAGATGCACAAAATGCCCGGAAAGCGTTTCCCGATAATCGCGAAAAACCTTTTGCGGGTCAAGAGGCTCCCGGATTTCGAGCGGAACTTTCTTTACGGTGAACTTCGGAATTTCATGGAACGCGAGAGATTCGCCCGAGCCTTTTTTCCGCAGAACGGCAAAAACCGCCGAACCATCCGGATTTTCCAAGAGCCATCCGTGTTCTATATCCGAAAGAAATTTTCCGTTTTTATCCGTCACAATTTTTGAAATTTCCGGGTCGAGCACAGCGTCCATGTCCCATTCCATCCACGTTCCGCCTCCGCCGACCGAATCGAGCTTCGAAAAAAGCGCCGTCGAGGAAAACCTGTCATCTGAAAAAAATTCTAGCGGCTTTGCAAAAACTTCAAAAGAAAAAACAATCAGGAGAGCGTAGAAAAAAAGTCGGTTCATAAGTCCAAGATAGAATTATTCCTAATCGTTTTGTTGATAGCTTTGAGGAATCAGGAAGCTGGATTCAGAAAACAGTGGATAGTGGTTAGTTATTAGTTGACAGAAATCAGGAGTCAGAAATCAGTGATAAAACGGGAAGAGGGACACGGTAAGCGGGATACGAGGCGTTTGAGCGAATAATTGAATATCACACGGATTCGGAATTCCTGACGTAATTCCTGGAAGGATGAATTTAAGTGGCTTGTAAAACTTCTTGCAATAAACGGTCGTCCTAGAGCATGGTCAGAGCTTGGAACTGAAATTCTAGAGCTTAGAGAAATCTATTCGCTTCAAGTCCCTGCGTTCCGTATTCCGCTTAGCTCGGCAAGCTCGCTAACCTGTCATTATCGGACTTGATCCGATAATCTCA
>CAVKXR010000078.1:0-9673 GCA_963660275.1 Oscillospiraceae bacterium | reverse complement strand
GCTTTCGTCTCGGGAGTTTCCGGGCAAGCGCCCTGCAAACTTTCCAATGATTTCCGTCTCCAAGAAGATATCGTATCCGGCTTGCGTACAAATTCATTCACATTTTCTTGTGCGGAATCCTGCGCCTCCCGAACATTCCGAAATGCGGGCACATCGAGAGCGACCCAAAGCGGAGTTCCCATCGGGTTCCCGCGCATCACGACAAACGGGTGTTCGCCAAACCAGGCGTTTCCGGGAGGAATCGGTTCCAGGTCCGTATTGAGCGACGGATACAGGTAAGCGGCGAGAGAGCGTGCCCAGTCCAGCGAAGCTTCGAGCGCAAGCGTATCGGTCGTGTAAGCTTTGAACGCCCGATATTCCCTATCTGTCGGACGATGGCGAAGCCTGCCCCAGAACGGGGAAACTCCGGTCCATTTCCGCGGATGGACTTCCGCCCAAGAGGAAGCTCCGGTCGAATCGCCGACAAACCAAAGCGCTTCCACTTTCTGGAAATCGGCAAAAATTTTTTCCGAACCCCACTTGACATTTTCCACGCGACGGATTTCCGCGGCAAGGGAATCCCCGCCACCGTTCGTGAAAAGGTATTTTGTAAACGGTTCCCACGCGACCGGAAGCGTTCCTTGTAAAACTTCCGGCATGGAAAACGAGACGCTGTCGAACATCGGGAACGGAAGCTTGCCCTTTGGAGGTTCAAGCGAACCGGCATTTTCGGGAATTTCCGACAGTCCCGCTTCCCGGATCGGATTCTTGAAATACATGGCAAAATCCAGCGCGGCCCGTGTCGGAAGCGAAGCGGAATCCTTAAGCGGCACACGGCGAATCTCGGCGTTCGGCGCAACGGAATCGATGACAAGCCCGAGACCTTCCCTTACGGGCAACGGCTCGGACGAAATTCCTTTCGAATCCGACGAAACGCAGCCGGAAAAGGACCAGACGCAGAAAAGGAAAACGGAGACGGCTAGCGATGTTTGATTTTTCACGCTCGACAAATTAGAAAAGCCGAAAAACGCACAGGGATGTTTTCTAGATTTTTTTCCATGAAAAACATCCGCACGGCAATCCTGCAAGGAAAATGGCTCGGCAATACCCAAGCGACAAATGCCTGGTATCTCGGCGAAGCCCGTAAATTAAAAGATTCGAAAGTCGATCTCCTGGTTCTTCCCGAACTTTGCCACACGCCCTACTTTCCCGTCGAGGAAAGCGAAAAATGCTTTGATTACGCCATCGAAAAAAACGATGCGCTCATCGGCGAATGGCAGAACGTAGCGCGGGAACTAAACAGCGTCGTCGTCTTTCCTTTTTTCGAGAAGCGCGCCCGCGGAATCTACTACAACAGCGCATTCGTCTTCGAGCGGGACGGAAGCATCGCCGGGATTTACCGCAAAAGCCACATTCCCGACGATCCGGGATTTTTCGAAAAGTACTATTTCGCTCCGGGCGATACGGGATTTGCGCCGATTTCCACTTCCGCCGGGAAGCTGGGCGTCTTAATCTGCTGGGACCAGTGGTTCCCCGAAGCGGCCCGCATCGAATCGCTCAAAGGCGCAGATATCCTGATTTACCCGACTGCCATCGGTTGGGACAAAAACGAACCGGAAAGCCTTTACGAGCGGCAGAAGGACAGCTGGATGACCGTAATGCGTGGACACGCCATCGCGAACCGGGTCTTTGTCCTCGCGGCAAACCGGATCGGTACGGAACAGAACCTCATGTTCTGGGGAAATTCCTTTGTCGCCGCACCGGACGGCTACATCGTCCAAAACCTGGGAACCGAATTTTGCGGGACTTCGGTTGCGGAACTTTCCCTTTCCGAAATCGAGTTCAATCGCCGCTGGTGGCCGCATTTCCGCGACCGCCGAACGGACCTCTACAAAGATATCCTCAAAAGCTGGGACACGCCATGAACCTGCATTATCCCGCCGAATGGGAAACCCAGAAAGCGATTTGGCTCGCCTTTCCGCACAACGAAAAGAACTGGCAAGGCGAAAACCGCGAACGCATTTTTGAATTTTACTACAAATTAATTGAAATCGTTTCGGAGTTCCAGACGGCAAGCGTTCTCGTCCAGCCGGATTTTTCCCTGCCGGCGGAAAAGAAAAAGCTTTACGCCAAGGCACCGTTCAAGCCGAAATTCATCCGGGTAGAAACGGACGACATCTGGATCCGGGATTACGGACCGTTCTTTGCCTATAACGAAAAAGGCAGGGAAAAGATTGTCCAGTTTACATTCAACGCCTGGGGCGAAAAATTTCCGCCATGGAAAAACGACAGACAGGTCCCGCAAAAAATCGCGGAGAAGAAAAGGCTTGCGGTCAAGGAATTTCCCTTTATCCTCGAAGGCGGAGCCGTCGAAGTGAACGGGGAAGGTCTCGGCATCACGACGCTTCCCTGCCTTGTCGGCAAAAACCGGAATCCGAAATCGGATATTCGAAAAGTCGAAGCGGCGATTCGCGAAGCTCTCGGTTTGGAAGATCTGCTAGTCCTCCCCGACGGACTTTGCGGCGACCACACGGACGGTCATATCGATAACGTCGCAAGATTTGTTTCCCCGAGCCGTGTCGCTGTCGCCTGGGAAGCGGACCAGTCAAAGCCGAACTTCAAGCGTCTGCTCCGAAACCGCACGATTCTCGAAACCTGGATCAAGCGGCATTACGGCGAAACCGCTGCGGTCGATCCGCTCCAGATTCCGACGCAAAGAAAGCTCGGACGCTCTACGCTCCCGGCATCCTACATGAACTTCATCTTTCTGAACGGTGCGCTGGTCTATCCCAAATACGAAGAACCTTTCGATAGCCTCGCCGAAGCTTATTTCGCCAAGGTTTTCCCGAAACGGAAAATCATCGGAATCGACTGTTCTTGCGTCATCCGGGAAGGCGGAAGCCTCCACTGCCTGAGCAAGCAGGAAAACTAAGCGAAAAGATCCATCGCCTCTCCCTTGGGAGGCAATGCGGAAGAAGCCTTCGATGCGCCTTTCGCCCGGGCGATCGCTTTTTTCGCGCGTTCATCGACGATTTCGTTCCACTTGACGCCCGAATGGGCAGGCACCTTTTCGAATTTCGCATCGGGATAGGCCCGGACCGCTTCCCGGTAGCGGACGGCGACAGGCTTTGACGCTTTCCACTCGCCTCTCGCCCACCTCGCGATTCCTTCGTAATCGTGGCAGATCACGCCCTGCATTCCCTCGCGTTTCAGCCAGGCGAGGGCTCGAAGGCTTGCCGTAAGTTCCCCGTCGATGTTGCGGCTTTCGGCTGGGTATTCCGTCACGCCGCTTTCCGACGCGATTTCCCTGTCGTTTTCGACAGCGACAAAGGCCCAGCCCGCCCTGTCAAAATCCGGAGAAAAGGATCCATCGACATAGATGCGAAGCCCCTCGGGATGCTTTTCCGAAACCCCGGAAAGCCAGGCTTCCGCTTCGGCACGGGACGCAAACGACTTGAAAAGGCATCCCTTGACGCCGTGGGTCAGCCGTTCGCATTCCGCCCAGGAGGTGACGATTTTTTGCCCGGAAGGCGACTTTACCGCATAGAACTTTATTTTGCTCATCGCGGAAAATTTATATTTTCTCCCGTCCAACATCGGAGAGAACGCTTGAAACCTTCGCCATATTTCGCAGACACCATTCGATACTTCTTCAAGAGGTTTCGTTCGCGGGAATCGCTTTTGCGGTGGTTCGTAAAGCGTGCGGGAAATTCCAGCGAAGCGTTTGAATACCCGATTGATTTTACAAAGATCGACGGGCTTCTGGTGATTCTCCCCGAGCTTCCCGGCGACATTCTCGCCTATGCCACATTCCTCAAGGCGCTCGACGCTCAAAAAATTCCGGGAACGCTTCTTCTTTCCAACGCCTGGCACAAAGAGTTTTTGCAAACACTCGGCATTCGAACGGAAACGCTCTACTACACAGGGATAGGCTGTCGCTATGGGGAACCCGAATTCAAAAAAATCCAGGAAAGGCTTTGCCGATCCAATTTTACGGTAAGCGTCTATCTCGAACCGAAGCCGCTCTTCCAGATGCTCTACCTGGCCAAGGTCTGCGGGGCGACCTACCGGTTCGGCTTTGATTCCGAGCGATTCTTCCCGCTTCTGAACCTGAGCCTCCTCGCCGGAGACGATGCGGAAAAACGTTCCGAATTCCTGGCTAGGCTTTTTGACGGAAACGCCCGATGAACAAATCTCCCAGGCAAAAGACGGGCTTTGCCGACCTGCACATCCACACAAACCTCTCGGACGGGTCGCTTACCCCTCTCGAAGTCGTAAAGCTCTGCAAGCGTCGGGGGCTTAGCTGCATCTCCGTTACCGACCACGATACGCTCGATTCCTATATGGCGACGAAACCCTATGCGGATATGCTCGGCATCGAACTGATTCCCGGAATCGAAGTCTCGTCCGTCTGGCAAGGGCGGGACGTCCACATCCTCGGCTATTTCTGCGACCCGACGAATCTTGCGATGAACACGGAACTCGAAGAAAGCGCAAGACAGCGCGTTTCCCGCGCAAAGGCTATCCTCAAGAAGCTCTCCCAGTTCGGCATGAACATCCATTTTGAAAAGGTGATGGGATACTGCAAGGGAAAGGTTGTCGGCAGGCCGCATATCGCAATGGCTTTGGTCGACGAGGAATACGTTTCCAATTTCGGGGAAGCGTTCAACAAGTTTCTAGGCGAAGGCGCCCCGGCCTTTGTCGAAAAGCGCGGTCTCAATCCCCAGCAGACGATTCGGCTGATCGAAAACGCCGGCGGAATCGCGGTCCTCGCCCATCCTTACAAGTCCGGAGTCGATGCGCTCATTCCCGACCTGGTCGAAGCGGGCCTCAAGGGGATCGAGACTTACTCGCCCGCCCAGAAAGGCGCAGTCGCGAGGCGTTACCGGGAACTCGCCGAGCATTACGGCCTCGTCGGAACGGGCGGCTCGGACTTCCATACGGAAAACAGCCCCTACGCACCGAACTGCATGAAAATGCCCTATTCCGTCGTCGAAGAACTTCGGGAAAGGCGCGAAAAATCCCGCGTCGAATCGTTTTGATTTTTTATCAATAGACCAGCCGCAGCTCGTCGATTATCAACTTCGAATCCTTCACCCCGACATAGCGGTTTCCCGCCGCGCTCGAAGCGAAGACAACCCGGATGTGCGTCACAGGCTCGTCGCCCGAACCTTGGACCAGGCCGTTGTTGATTGCCCGATTGTCTTTCGACTGCAGCGTTGTCGTAAAGGTGGAAGAGTTTTCAATCGGGGAACCGGCAAGCGGAATCCCATACTGAAGCTTCATCCTTACCGTGCGAAAGCCCTGGGCATCCGGCGAAGAAATTTCCACGACATCGGGATTCGGGCGTCCGGAATTGTCGGATGTGGCGGAACGGTACCAGGCGGAAGCGACCAGCTTATTGACGTCGGTTTTCGTCCGGTTGATATTCTTGTTCCCCGTCCTGTTTTCGAGCAGGACATATATGTCGCAGCTGTCGTTGTTCTGCCCCTGGTATTGGAACTTGACTTCAAAAAAACGGGGATGCGCGCGGAAAGGCTTTCCAAAATCCAGAAGTTCGTTGCCATCCGGCCACGTCGAAGAATTCGCCATGCTGAGCGTGCCTACGCCTTTCGGGTTGAAATCCGCCGTATAAAGGCTTCCGCTGGCAATCTTCCCCACCGCGCTTCCCGTCGTGATTTCCGCACCGATCGTCGAACCGGACGTGTACTTTTTCGTCGTCGTCAAAATCGTATTGGCGTCGTTCCAGATGGAATCCGGCAGAGGGTCGTTCCCGTTCCAAGTCTCCAAGCCGCTATTCGGCAACTGGTATCCAGCCCGAATTTCATAGACGCTTGTTTCGTCCAAGGCGTTTTTTACCGCAACCTGCATGCCTAAAGAAAGATCAAGTTTCGCGCCGACTTCCACATCGTTGCAAAAAGCGCCTTCGGAAAGCGTGATGCCCGAAAACTCCAAGCTCGCCAGGTCCGCAAGGAACGGAAGCGTGTCCAGGTGAACCGTATGCGAAGCCGTATCGATCGTGGCATCCATTCCCGCGATTTGCAGCGAAAGGATTTTCGGGCTTGCGGCAACCACCCCGAAAAGTTTCCAAGTCGCCGAGGAACTTCCGGTTGAAACGATGAATGTCCTTTCCGAGTTCAAGTCCAAACCGGACAAGGGCAGGTCGGAAGTAGCTCCGTCCGAAAGGAGCAGCGAGTCTATTTCGGCGTTTCCCAAATCCCCGGACGATTCGAAATAGAGCGTCACCGTCTTTTCCGCCTCGTCGATAAGAGACTTCTTTTGATTCTTCGCCGAAAGATAAAGGACATCGGTAAAGCCAGCCATCGAAAAACGAAGCGTCCAAATCCGCTCGGAACCGTCTTCCGCCGTCACGGTAAAAGTTTGCGTTTCGCGCCAAACCTTCACGGAATCGGGGTTGGGGGAAACTTTCGCGCCGGCACTCACCGACCAGTTTTTCAGCACAAGCGAATCCAGCTCTGCATCCGAAGCGAGCTTCACCGAAAGCGTATCGCCAAGCGTATCGAGCCGAATCTGTCCGTCAAACAGAAAGCCCAGCGCTTTTTCCGAGGAAAGAGTCTTTCCCGACGAGCTGCTGGATGCTGCGCCCGACGAACCCGCGGAACCATCTGCCGAAGAGGATGATGCAGGAGCATTTCCGCTGCTCGACATCGCCGGTTCCACACCGGGAATTTTAAAAGACCATTGCCAGATGGACGGTTCCCCGCTCTCGGAAAGGACGACTACATAGACTGTATGGCTGGCCGGTATGCGCAGGCGGCTCCGCTTGCGGATGGACTTTTTTCCGTACACGACAGACCGCGCAAGGGAATCGAGCGATGCGGAATCCGAAGGGAAAACCTTGAACTTGCTTTCAACGAGATGCAGCGATGCGAAATGGCTGATGTCGATATCCTCGACGGTAACGGAATCCCAGGTTCCGAGCGAATCCGGCGGCGGAAGCAGATTAAAAACCAGCCTATGGTCGTCGGAATAAAGCGTCGGTGCGCCGTCCTGTTCAAGCAGCACAATCCCGTCAAGCGAACGGTAGTCCGAAGTCCCGAACGTATCGTAGTCAGCGGTACAGGCGAAAAGCGTCAAAGCCACAAGGACGAAAATGATTCGGGAAAACTTTTTCATGAAAATCCCCTAGTAGATCAGCCGGAAGTTTTCAAGAGTGAGCGAGGAATTTTCCCCGCCGCGATAATTCTTAGCCTTTACAGCCGCCGTTCCACCGGCGACGACATGGGCGTATGCCGAAGAAGCGAACAGGACGCAGATGCTTGCGACATCTTCTTCTCCCGTTCCGAGCGAAACATCCGAAAGCCCCGCATAGCCTCCCGTCAGAAGCCCGTCCGGATCTTCCCCGTAAGAAAGTGCGACCGTTTTTGTCGTCTGTTCCACCGAAACCGTATCGGAGAGCATTCCCATGGCGACAACCTTGTTGTCTTCGCTCAGCAAAACGACATAGGCGAGGCTCTTCTGGGGAAAATCTTTGTTTTGGTTCGCCACGTGGCTGTAGGCATAGGAAAGTTCGAAAGCGGAAGGCCTTCCCGTAAACGGCTTTCCGAAAGTCATATCGAGAGAAATGTCCGACGGATCGGTCGAAGGAGTTCCACTCGAATAAGCCTGGTCATAAATATCGCGGGCATCCTTTCCCGAATAGCTTCCGGCGAAGTAAAATCCCGAAGCCATTTTCCAGCCACCGTCAATCAATCCCCATGCGCAGACAACTTCTTTTGTAGAAATTGAAATGGATGAACCGTTTTCGGCTAGGTTTTCCGATGATTTAAACGTATAAAACGTTCCGAGAACCTTAGCGCTCCCATTCTTCCCCATCGCATCGCTTGTCGTCGCCCAGAAAGTGTTCTCCCGAGCGTTAAAATCGGAACCGGGAAGCTGCGAACCGGCGATTACTTTGTACGTAACTTCGTTTTCCGCCGAATCGAGAAAAGTCATTTCGATTTCGCGGCGCAGGTCGAAGAGAGAATCCATCGGAAAAAGCCTGACTTGCGAAAGGTCCGAAGGATAAGGCAATTCCACATAGATTCTTTTCCCGGAAACGGACACGCTCCCGCCATCGGCAGAAAGCTCCGAAAGACGCGGATAAGTCGAAGACGAGCTGGAATTTTCCACCACTTCCGATGAAGAACTTTCCAAAAATTCCGACGAGGAACTTTCCAGAATTTCGCCCTCCGAAGAACTGGAAGGTTCCGCTCCGGACGAGCTTTCCGCACCAAGGCTTTCCGACGAGGAGCTTTCCGCCAAAGCTTGCGAAGAAGATGAAGGCTCAGAACCCGACGAAGATTCCGCACCAGACGAAGACTTCGGAAATTCCCAGAGGACGCGCCACACGGCGACGATTCGGTTCGAAGAATCCAGGACGACAAAGGAAAAGTTCGCCGTATCCCGAATCGAGATGACCGTTCCCACGATGAGTTCCGCGCCGAGTTCCGGGCTTATCAGGTCCGCATCTTCCGTGAGAAAAAGCCTCGCCCCACCGACGGTTTCCGCCTTTTCGACAACCAGCGAATCCGTCCAGGCCTTATCGGGAGCAATCCGGATGATGCGTCTTGAAGAATCGACCGATTCCTCGTGAAAGCCCGCAAATTCAATCCGCAAAAGCGCCGGGCGGACAGGCTCCGGTTCCGCGGCGTCATCGACACACGCGACAAATATCGTCGCGCAAAGAAACAGAAACAGGCAAATTCTTTTCGTCATATTTTTCAAGCCTCGCCCCTAGAAAAAATAGACCAGCGAGAAGTTCAGCGCAAGCAGGTTGATCGTAAAGTTCACGATGCTATACGTAAATTCGCTGCGCCGCTCCCCGTTTTCCTCGATTTCCATCACCGTCGAACTCAACCCCAAAAGCCCGACCGAGGTTTCAAAGGCAAAGCGTTCGAGCACCATGATGCTCAGCCCGGGATTGATGCCGAATTCAAAAGTCCAGCCGCGCGTCCGCGTCTTCGAAAGATCCTCGCCGTCGTCCGACTGGGAAATGCCGTAGGAATACTCGACCGAAACGGAAGTCTCGTTGAAAAAATAGACCGTCTTGGAATCGAAAACCTTGAGATAGTTCTTCAAAAAAGGCTGCACGAAAAATCCGTTGTTCAGGTATTTCCGATGCTCCGAAAGATCTGCCAGATCCTCGAGAATCGAATAGTCGATATCGAGCTTTGTCCGGGAATATCCCGCCCGCGCACCGAGCGCCATCGCGTCGCGGATAAAGTAAGCGCCAAAACCTTTGACCGTAAACGTATAGCCGTCCGCCTTGTAGAGATCGCCGATAAGAATGTTCAGCGTCTCCTTGTCCGTATTCCCCTGCAAGAGAAAGAGCGTCGCCCCGGCGAGAAAATTCCCCTTCTGAATCGCCTCGTCCTTTTCGACAGGCAAAAGCCCGCCCAGAATGCCGCCTTTTTTCTCGGCGGGCTTCGCCTGGGCCGTTACCGCCGCCGAATCATCCGCAATTTTGCTTAAGGAAGAATCGAGAGTCGCAAACGCTTGCGAAAAAATCAAGAAAAGAAGAAGAACGGGCGGCTTAAAAAACTTCATATCAAAAATATAAAAAAGTACAAAGTAATTCCTTGAAGGATAAGGGAGTTTCCCCGCTTCGCGGGGTCGGACCGTCGCGTTATAAAATCGCCGCGTCGCGTCGATTTTTCCGTTCAGACAGCCGCGCCAAACGCACAAAAAAAAC
>CAVKXR010000077.1:0-9769 GCA_963660275.1 Oscillospiraceae bacterium | reverse complement strand
CTCGACCGCTTGCCCTTTCTCGACGGCTATTCCATTGCGGAAATCGTCTGCCCGAACAAGTTCAAGGGGAAGACGCTCAAGGAACTTTCGCTCACGTCCAAATACGGCATCCAGATTATCGCCATCCGCGACCCGCTCAAGCCCAAGGCTCTCATCGGCAATCTCGCCGACTGCGAACTGAAGGAAAACGACATTCTGTTCATCCTCGGTCCGAACGAAGTCCTTGAAGATATTCAGGATTATTGACCGTTGAGAGAAGTCAGGGACTAGTGGATAGTTAATAGTGGTTAGTTATTAGTTGATAGAGGAATCAGGAGTCAGAAAACAGGAATCAGCGGATAGCAGTTGAAATGGGATACGGAATACGGTGAGAGGGATACGGGGCGTCTGAGCGGGCATTGCCTTAGCGGTCATCCTGAAGGAAGGGCTATAAATAAGTCGCTTAACTGTCATTATCGGGCTTAGATCGGCAAGCTAGCTAACCTGTCACTACCGAGCATAGACCTGTCAAATGTCATTATCGGGCTTGACCCGATAATCTCAATCCCATACAAGGAATTCCCGTGTCTGTGTCCGCCGCGGCGGACGGGCACGGGAATGACATAGGGAATGACTTT
Organism: Oscillospiraceae bacterium; assembly: GCA_963660275.1. Taxonomy (GTDB): domain Bacteria; phylum Fibrobacterota; class Fibrobacteria; order Fibrobacterales; family Fibrobacteraceae; genus Hallerella. Next base: position 9,152 of record CAVKXR010000077.1, on the reverse strand, counting down.
CGTCCCGTGTCCCGCTCAACTCGTCCCTTGTCCCACTTTCTGCTCCCCGAAAAACTTAGACGTTCGCGATCCTATCGCCCGACACATAGAATCTCCTATACCCTGATCGCCCGATTTTATTTAGTTTGGGAGTATGCAAGAATCGCTCCGACTGATTTCCATTTCCATTCGAAACCTCCGTTCCATCCGCGAAGAGACCTTTCCGCTCAGCGATTTCACCGCCCTCATCGGCTATAACAACGCGGGCAAGACAAACATTTTGATGGGAATCCGCTGGCTGCTTTTCCGTTCGACGCTCGACAATTCCTATTTCGACGACCCGAACCAGCCTGTCGAAGTGGAAGGGCTTTTCGGCGGAATCTCCGACTCGGTTCTCGAAAAGCTCGCCCCCGAAGAGGCTGCTCTGTTAAAGCCTTTTCTGCGGAACGGGAAAATCCGCGTGCAGAGATTCCAGAAACTTCCGGGCGAAAACGTTTCCGACGTGGAATTTTGGGCGCTCGACTGGAACGGCGACGGCGGCAAGGGCGAATGGGTCAAAGTTCCGCTTGGATTCGAAAACGTCTTTTCCCGAATTTTTCCTCCGCCGATTCAAATCTGGGATTTTGAAGGCGACAAGGCTTTCGCAAAGCTTTTGGACGAAATTTTCAGCCCGCTCGAACGTCGTCTCGGCAGGGAATTCAACGAACTCATCCAGAAATTTACCAACCTGCTGGATTCCGGAAGCGATTCCCGCGCCGAGGAACTGGACCTTTTTGAACGCGGCCTCAACCAAAAGCTTCGACCGCTATTCCCTTCGGTAAACGTCCACCTGGACATTCCTTCTCCGACGCTCCACACGTTCCTCTCCACCGCCAAGCTGACAGTTCTTGACGAAGACGACGGATTCGAGCGAAACATCCGGGCCATGGGAGCGGGCTCCAAGCGCGCCATCCAGATGGCGCTTGTCCGTTACCTGGATGAAGTCAAGAAACATCATCACAACTATCATTTTAGCCGGACGCTTCTCTTAATCGATTCGCCCGAACTTTACCTGCACCCGCAAGCGGTAGAACTTGTGCGCGTCGCCTTGAAAAACCTTTCGCACGAAGGCTACCAGGTTGTCTTTGCGACGCATTCCGCCCAGATGGTTACAAGCGAGGACGTGAGCACGTCGCTTCTTATTCGAAAGAACAAGGCCCGCGGCACATTCATGCGGCGACGGATGGAAGACGCTGTGCATTCGGTCATTACCGATGCGCAGTCGCAGCTGCAGATGCTCTTTTCGCTTTCCAATTCCAACGAACTTCTGTTTGCCGATTACGTTCTCTTGACGGAAGGCAAGACGGAATGGCGGGTCCTTCCGACGCTCTTTGAAAAGATGACCGGGCTTTCCTTTGCGCTGATCCGCTGTGCGCTCGTGCACCAGGGAGGAGTCAGCAATACGCGGAAAAGCATGCAGGTTCTTTCTGCGATGGATTTGCCCGTCCGAGCGATAGTCGATCTCGATTATGCGTTCAACAACGCCCACCAGGACGGTTTTCTTGCAAAGGACGATCCCGATGTCGAATTTTGCAAATCGCTATTCCGGGAACTTGCGTTGCAGGAACATGTCCGCCTTGTCCACAGCATCCCGGTCAGCAAAAAATCGAGGATTCCCGCGAGCGAAGCCTATGTCATGATGGCGAGAATGCCTGAAGCCCGCGAACCGCTCCACCGCATCCACCAGAAGCTCGCCGCCGAGGGAATCTGGGTCTGGGAACGCGGAGCCATCGAACAGCACCTCGGGCTGGAAGGCAAGAACGAACGCACCTGGCATCAGTTTGTAGAACGCGTCCATCACGAAGACCCGCATCGTTTCTTGCCGGATTACGAAGATATCAAGAGACTTTGCGATTGGATTGTCGCCGGTTCCCGCGAAGCGGAATCTTGAAATTCCATACAAAATAAGCGACGGATGTTCCGTCGCCCATTTGACACATCGAAAAAATTATTCTTCCTGGAGACGCAGCGGCATCAGGAGGAACATGCTGTTGATATCGGAACCGACCGGTTCGATGACACAGGCGCTGATGGGACCGTTCATCTTGAGCACGACTTCGTCGCTCTGGCAGAGCTTGAGTACTTCGAGCAGGTAAAGCCCGTTGAATCCGATGCAGAAAACGCCCTCGCCTTCATGGGAAACGGAAAGCGCTTCTCTGGAATCGCCGCCGACAAGCTGGTCGTTTGCGGAAAGCTCCATCTGGTTTCCGTCTAGCTGGAGACGGATCATTCGCGTGCGAGCGTTCGCCATCGAAAGGACAGTCGTAATCTTGTTGAAAAAGTCTGCGCGATTCACCTGGACAGAACGTTCGAACTTCACCGGGATAACCGCTTCGTATTTCGGATACGGTCCCTCGATGAGTTTCGAAATAATCTGCACGCCTTCGCTTGCAAAAAGAACGTAGGTGTCCGAGATTCGAACCTCGACAACCGCTTCGCCCGACACGCTCTTCAGCGCATACTGGATGGCTTTCGGCGGAACGATCACGCCTTTTCCGAGCGTCGAATTTTCCAGTTCGATAAAAGCCTTTCCCAGGCGATGCCCGTCCGTTGCGACCATGATAAGCTTTCCGTCCTTCGCTTCGACGAAGACGCCGTTCAGGCTCATCCGTGTCTGGTCTGTCGAAACGGCAAAAAGCGTCTTGCCGGCGAGGAATTCCAGTTCGCTCTTGCCCAGCTGGAACGAACCGCCATCCGCCACATCGGGAAGCGGCGGAAAGTCGCTCACGTCAAATCCCGTAATCGAAGCCTTGCCGCGTTCGCTCCAGCGCACGGTCACCAGGTAATCGACCACTTCAATCGTCAAGTTCACGATTTTCGGATCGATGAGGCTTTTCACCAGGTCGAGAATCTTGTGCGCGTTTACGACGACAGCTCCGTCGGATTCACCCTGCACGTCGATTTTCACGCGGATTCCCAAATCGAGGTCCGTTGCGCTGATTTCGAGAGTGTTTCCTTCGAGCCGGACGGCGAAGTTGTTCAGAATCTGAATCGTGGCCTTGTTCGGGACTGCGCCGATGACCATGTTCAAGGCGTTCAAAAGTTTGGCTTTTTCAATTTGAAATTTCATCGGGATTCCCTGCTAGTTACGAGCCATGACAAAAGCGACCCATGCGATGACCACGATGGCGGCAAGAACGATGACACCCGCCGAACTCATGACGCTTTTCTTCTTGGGCGTAAAGTTCTTGGCGTTCTGCATGGCTTTTCGGCGTTCGCTACGGCTCATAAAGATTCTCCATTGTTTTTGCCCTAAAAACTATATTATTTTATGCGAGAAAAGGAAAAGATCCATGACAGAAACCGTGCTAAACAGAATAAAATGCGGCGCACTGAATTGCGCATCGACGGTCCTCAACAGGATGAATGTCGCAACGGAAGAATCTCGGCTCAAAACAAAGTACGAGGCTTTGGGCAGGCGGCTTCTCCCCGCTCTCGAAAACGACGCGCTTGACACGCTGAAAAACGATCCGGATGTCGTCGAACTGGTCGGTGCGATTTCCGAAATGCGCGCTCGGCTGGCCGCGATGAAAAAACGCTCCAAGACGCATCAGGGCAAGAGCCGTTGAAAAAACTGAACCTGCATCTTTTCTACGAAAAGACCGGCAAGTCGAAATCGTACCGGATTTCGCCGAGAAAGCCCATCCTTTGGATACTCGGAGCGATCGTCGCCGCTTTCGGATTTTTCCTGTTTTCCCCTTTCGAGATTGTACACAAACTAAGCGACGGAACGCTTTTCGATTTGCGTGCGCAAAACCGGGAAATTCGCTCGAACATGAACAGGCTCCGGGCGGATAACGACAGCGCGGAACTCTATCTGCAGCGCACCGAAGCCTTGCAGGACAGCGTCTATAAAATCGGCGGGATTCCGCTCAAGCCGGAAATAAGCGATTCCATTCAGAAAAAAGAGCGGACGGAAGCCCTTTTTCAGACTTACAGGACCTATTCCCTCTTTCGGGATTCCCTTTTCGCTAGGCCGTCTCTCGCCGAGGCGATTCCCGTGCTGCATCCGCTCAAACGGCATCACGTCATCACGAACCGTTTCGGGATGCTGTTCGACCATTTTACCGACCAGAATCTCCCGCACCGCGGCGTGGATTTTTTTGCCGAAGAAGGCGATACGGTTATCGCGACAGGCTCTGGAACCGTCGTCGAGGTTCGCTCGCATCGGGGTTTCGGACTGTCCGTCAAGATCCAGCATACGGAAAATGTCCGCACTTTTTACGCCCATCTCGAAAAGTCTCTCGTCAAGCAGGGAGAGCGTGTCAAACGTGGAACTCCCATTGCCATCGTGGGACGTTCCGGGCGCACGGCGGGAAGCGGGCTGCATTACGAAATCCGCATCGACGGAGAACCGGTAAACCCCGAAGACTACTTTATCTCCCCGTGAGGAACGATGGACGTTCGACCCTTTGAACAAAATGTAATCGCCATGGTTTGGGATTTCGACAAGACGCTCATCAGCGGCTACATGCAGGAACCCCTTTTTCGAAAGTATGGCATTGACGGTGCGCAGTTCTGGAAAGAGGTCAATGCGCTTCCCGGTTATTATGCAAAAGCCGGCATTCACGTAAACACCGACACGTCATATCTCAACCACATTTTGACGTATGTGAAATCGGGGAAGCTGAAAGGGCTTTCCAACCGGATTCTTCGCGAGTGCGGCAAGGAGCTTGAATTTTACCCGGGCATTCCGGAATTTTTCCAAAAGATAAGGAAGCTCGTGGAGAACGACCCGAAATTTCTCGCCGCGGGAATCAGGCTCGAACATTATGTCGTGAGCACCGGATTTGCGGAAACGATTCGCGGGAGCGCTGTCGCGCCCCATCTCGACGGAATCTTCGGTTGCGAATTTATCGAAGAGCCTGCCGCTCCGGGATTTTCCGAAGCTGAAACTCCGGCAACCGGTGAAATTTCCCAGATTGCCTGTGCGCTTGACAATACGTCCAAGACGCGTTACCTCTTTGAAATCAACAAGGGTTCGAACAAGTTTCCCGAAACAATCGACGTCAATTCCCAAATCGACCGGAAGAATCGGCGGATTCCTTTCGAGAACATGATTTACATCGCGGACGGACCTTCCGATGTTCCCGCGTTCAGCATCTTGAACCAGTCGGGCGGAACTACCTACGCCATCTATCCTTCGGGAGATCGCAGGGCGATGCGACAGGTCGATGGGCTGCGCCGTGACCATCGGATCCAGATGTTCGGGGAAGCGGATTACAGGGAAGATTCCATGACGTGGATGTGGCTTTCGGAGCAGGTCGTTCGAATTGCCGAGACGATTGCGCAACGGCAGCACCAGAATATCCGCAACAGCGCTTCGCTTCCGCCGCGGCACCTGAACGGGTGAATCTCCTCCCATAATTTTCTAACATTTACCGTGAACCGTCAAACCGCTTCCCGGCGACGACAAAATTTAACGAGGCGAATTCCTATGGCAGAATTTCCCGAAAAGAAAGACAATCTGGTCATCGAAAATATCCAGCCTTCCGTCGATGCGAACCGTTTCGCCATCAAGCGCGAACCCGGCGACACCGTGAAAATCACCGCGGACATTTTCCGCCACAGCCACGAAAAATACGACGCCGCGATTCTCTACAAACTCCGCTCCGAAAAGCGCTTCCGCAAGGCTCCGATGCATTTCGTCGATAACGACATGTGGGCGGGAGAATTTACCGTAAACAGCATCGGCTACTACGATTACAAGGTCATCGCCTGGACGCTCGATCCGAAGGATACCCCGACCGAAAGCCCGCTCATGGAACTTCGCGTCGATCCGGTCTATGCCCGCACGGGAACCTGGTACGAGATGTGGCCGAAAAGCCAGGGCAAGGATCCGAAAAAAAGCGCGACGTTCAAGGATTGCGAAGCTCGTCTTGACTACATCGCCGACATGGGATTTGATACGGTCTATCTGGTTCCGATTCACCCGATTGGCGTCACCAACCGCAAAGGCGCAAACAACGCGCTCCACGCGAAGACGGACAAAAACGGGAAACCGCTCGAACCGGGCTGTCCGTACGCTGTCGGGAACAAGTTCGGTGGGCACTTCGCCGTCGATCCCGAACTAGGTACGATGAAGGATTTTGAACATTTTGCCAAGGCGGCCCGCGCAAAGGGATTGAGGCTCGCGCTTGACATTGCGCTCAACTGCAGCCCGGACCATCCTTATGCGAAGAAGCACCCGGAATGGTTCTACCACGAGCCGGACGGAACGATCAAGTTTGCCGAAAATCCGCCGAAGAAGTACGAGGACATCTACCCGTTCGACTACTACAACAAGAACTTCAAGGCGCTCTGGAAGGAAATCCGCGACATCATCCTTTTTTGGGCAGACAAGGGAATCGAAATTTTCCGCATCGACAACCCGCACACGAAACCTTTCCCGTTCTGGGAATGGCTCATCCGCGAAATCAAGGAAGTCCGCCCGGAACTTGTGTTCCTCGCCGAGGCGTTCACCCGTCCCAAGATGATGCACCGCCTCGCGAAGGAAGGCTTCGACATGAGCTACACCTACTTTGCCTGGCGCGAGCAGAAATGGGAATTCGAGCAGTACTTCAAGGAACTCACCCAGACAAACGCGAAGGAATATATGCGCGGCATCCTCTTCCCGACGACGCCCGACATCTTCCCGAAATATCTGGCGAACCAAGGTCCGGCGCAGTTCCGCCAGCGCTATTTTCTCGCGGGAACGCTTTCGAGTCTCACCGGTATGTACAACGGTTACGAACTTTGCGAAAACGTCCCGTCGCCCGTCAAGGAAGAACTTCTCGACAGCGAAAAGTATCAATACAAGGTCCATGACTGGGATTCGCCCGTAAATATCCGGGACTTCGTGCGGCGCGTAAACAACGCGAAGCTCGACCATCCCGCGCTCCAGGAATACGACAACCTGGAATTCCACTATGCGGACAATTCCAACCTGATGGTCTATTCCAAGAAGAAGGGCGACGACGTGATTCTTTGTGTCGCGAACATGGACATGCATAACGCCCAGGAAGGAACAATCTCCCTCGACATGGGAAAGCTCGGGCTCGAAAACGACGCGTTCTTCTTCGTCAAGGATCTAATCACAGACGAATCCTACGTCTTTCGCGGTTCGCACAATTTCGTGCGTCTCGATCCGAACAAGGCGCCAGGCCATCTTCTCGTCGTCAAGAAGCTTTAAAAAGTCCGCAACCGTTTTTGGTCCATACGCATCTAAGGAAAGAAGGTTTCCATGAACGATCCGATTCTTTCCATCCGCCACTTGCGACGCGAATTCAAGATGGGCGACGAAACGGTCCACGCGCTCCGCGGCGTGAGCTTTGACGTGCATCCGGGCGAATTCGTCACCATCATGGGAACGAGCGGTTCCGGCAAGAGCACGATGCTGAACATTCTGGGCTGCATGGACAAGCCCACATCCGGCGAATACATTCTCGACGGCGAACACATCGAAAAGATGAAGCCCGATTCGCTGGCGAATATCCGCAGCCACAAGCTCGGATTCGTCTTCCAGAGCTACAACCTGCTCGCCCGAACCTCGGCAATCGAAAACGTCGAGCTTCCCCTTCTGTACAATTCGAAAGTCTCCTCGGAAGAACGCCGGGAACGCGCCATCAAGGCGCTAGAACGAGTCGGTCTCCAAGGCCGTCTGAACCATCTGCCGAACCAGCTTTCGGGCGGCCAGCAACAGCGCGTCGCCATTGCGCGGGCTCTTGTAAACGATCCGGTCATCATTCTCGCCGACGAAGCGACGGGAAACCTCGACACCCGAACCAGCTACGAAATCATGGAAATCTTCCAGGAGCTGAATTCCCGCGGAAAGACCATCGTATTCGTCACCCACGAACCGGACATCGCGACTTTTTCAAGCCGCACGATCCTTCTCCGCGACGGGCAGATCAAGCGCGACACGAAAAACGAAAACATCCAGAACTCGCACGAGGCGTTTCTCGCGCTTCCGCCGCCCGAGACTTTTGACGACGAGGCTTCCGCATGAGTCCGATTACCTTGTTCAAAATCGCGTTCCGGGCACTTCTCCGAAACAGGATGCGGACATTTCTTTCCGTTCTCGGAATCGTCATCGGCGTCGCCGCGGTCATCACGATGGTCGCCATGGGCGAAGGCTCCAAGCAATCCATCAAGCAGAAAATCACGGCGATGGGAACGAACGCGATTACCATCATGCCGAACGTTTCCAAGAAAGGCGGTGTCCAGCTCGACGCGAGCTCCTCGACACAAACTCTCGAAGAAGCGGATGTTGTCGCCCTCCGCGAAAAGGCGCATTACATCAACGGAGTCTCTCCGGTCGTTACCGCTTCCGGGCAGGCGATTGTCGGAAACCGGAACGAAGCGGTTTCGCTTTCGGGCGTGAGCGCCGACTACCTCAAAATCCGAAACTACGAAATCGACAAAGGCGTGATGTTCGACGACAGGACGGACCGCATGGCGAAAGTCTGCGTCATCGGGCAGACGGTCGTCTCAACGCTTTTCCCGGATACGGATCCCATCGGAAAAACGATCCGCTACAAAAACATTCCGCTCAAAGTCATCGGCACGCTCAAGGCGAAAGGTTCGAGCGATTTCGGGCAGGACCAGGACGAAGTGATTCTCACGCCGTACCAGACGGTGATGAAACGCTTCAACGCAACAACGGACATCCGGACCATCTACGCCAATTCCATCGGAGAAGGCTACGCATCGAAGGCGAGCGAGGAAATTCTCCAGATTCTCAAGGAACGCCGCTCGTGGAAAGGCGAGACGGAACCGTTCCGCGTCCGCACCCAGGAAGAAATGATCGAGATGATCACGAGCACTTCGGACTTGCTGTCGATTGTCCTTACGGCGATTGCCGGGATAAGCCTGCTCGTCGGCGGCATCGGCATCATGAACATTATGTATGTTTCCGTCACCGAGCGCACGCGGGAAATCGGGCTGCGGATGGCCATCGGGGCGAAAGGCCGCGACGTTCTTCTCCAATTTCTCTTCGAATCGGTCATGATCAGCCTGCTCGGCGGCATCCTCGGCATCCTTCTGGGCGTTCTGGCGACGACAATCGTCAAGGCGGCTTTGAATTGGCCGATGAGCATCACCGCGACGAGCGTCATCGCGAGCTTTGGCGTATGCTTCGCCACGGGCGTTTTCTT
>CAVKXR010000076.1:0-9927 GCA_963660275.1 Oscillospiraceae bacterium | reverse complement strand
CGGCAGTGCCGGTAGAAAAGAAACCCGCTGCGGTAGAAAAGAAACCCGCTGCGGTGGAAAAGCCTATTGAAAAAACGAAAAAATCTTCGGTTGCCGTGAAGAATGCCGATACGGAAAAAGTCGAAACGCTCAAGGTGACTTCGGACTTTTCGCCGGAATATCTCGTCCTGATGCAGCGCGACCCGAACTTTCTCCATGCGTTCTGGGATGTAAAGGAAGAGCGCCTGAAAAGCGCGCTTCACGGAAAAAAGTCGCTGGTGCTCCGTCTGTATGACGTTGCGTCGGACTTGACCGTCCGAAAGAACAAGAAACGCAAGTTCCGCGATATCGAAATCCCGGCAGATGCCAAAAGCTGGTATGTACAAAATCGAAAGGAAGTTTCGTTCAGCGCTTCGCTTGGAACAAAAACGCCAGCAGGCAAGTTTGAACCTCTGGTCGAAGCTCCCGCAATGCAGGTTTTCAGCTATGAAAATGTCAAGCAGTCGGATTTGAAAACGGACAACGTTTTCTTCAAGGCTTCCTTGGGTGGTGCGGGCATTGGAGGCTTTGGAAGTTCCGGACTTTCCAGCCAGTCTGTCGCCAAGTGGCTCGAACATCTCGCGAGTTCCTCGGAATCGTTCTTCTCCGGTTCGCTTTCAAGTGCGGCTTCCCTGTCGAGCGGAGCGCTCTTGCCGCCGACTCCGGGTTCCGTAAGCTATGGCAAGGATTTCTTCCTGTGGGTCAAAACCCGTCTAATCGTCTATGGCGGAACGCGTCCTGACGCCCATCTCCAGGTGCGCGGCGAACCGTTCCCGCTCAATCCGGACGGAACATTCTCCTTTGAACAGGACCTTCCCGATTCCACACAAATTATTCCGGTCTTTGCCACGGACAAGGACGGGGATTTTCCGACGACAATCGTTCCGGTCGTAATCAAGCGTACGGAATGACTTGCGGGCGCATGAACTCGGAATGCAATGGACAGCTCTACCTGCTGCTGCACGCGCATCTGCCGTTCGTGCGCAATCCGCATTATGAACGTTTTCTCGAAGAAAACTGGCTTTTCGAGGCTTTGACGGAAACCTACCTTCCGCTAGTTCAAGCTTTGTCGAGGCTTGCGGAAAAAGGCGTCCCGGGCGTCTTGAACCTGAGCGTTTCACCGACCCTTCTTGCGATGCTTTCGGATGGGCTTCTTTTGGAAAGGTATTCTCGTCATCTGCAAAAGCTTGAAGAACTTGCTTCCAAGGAATTAAAGCGTCTGTCTGCGGATTCCGAGCGTTTGGAAATCGCAAAGTTTTATGCGGCCCGCATCGTGGAACTTTCCGAAATGTGGGAAAACCGGCTGCACCGCGACATCATTTCGGCTTTTGCGTCGCTAGAACGCCGCGGTAAGCTCGCTCTCCTTACCTGTGTCGGGACGCATCCGTTCTTGCCGGCGTATCAGTCGGAACCCGAAGCGATTCGTCTGCAGCTCCGCTTGACGACTGAAGCCTTTCGGAATGCGTTTGGCCGAAATCCCAAAGGCGTGTGGCTTCCGGAATGCGGATACTTTGACGGGCTGGACGCCTATCTCGCGGAACAGGGATTTGAATATTTTTTCTTGGAAACGCACGGGATACTGCTTGCGCAGCCCGCTCCGAAGTTTGGAGTCTTTGCTCCGATTAGAACGCCTGCGGGACTTTTGACCTTTGGGCGGGAACAGTCGAGTTCCGTGGAAGTCTGGAGCAGGGAACGCGGATATCCCGGACATCCCGATTATCGGGAATTTTACAAGGACATTTCCCAGGATCTTCCCCGTTCCTATCTGGGTGATTACTTTTTTGCCGGAAATTCCCCGATTGATTCCGGGTTCAAGTATTACCGGATTACCGGCGGAGAAAACAAGGAACTTTACCACCCGTGGCAGGCGATGAACCTCGCCCGGGAACATGCGCGCCTTTTTGTGGCAAATCGGGAGCGGACGGCAACGGAACTCGCCCTGGAAATGGATTCGAAGCGCCCGTGCATTCTTTGCCCTTACGATGCGGAACTGTTCGGGCATTGGTGGTTTGAAGGCCCGCAATTCATCGAGTCTGTTTTTGAACGGGCCGCTGCATCATCGTCGATAAGTCTCGCTTCGGTAAACGAACTGTCTCCCGATCCGCGTGATTTGGAAATTCACCGTCCGATTTTTTCTTCGTGGGGCGAAAACGGCTTTGCATCGGTGTGGGTGAATTCGGAAGTGGATTTCATCTACCCGAAGTTTTTCCGGATGTTCGGCGTTTTTAAGAAATGCCGAACCGAGGCTCATCCGACGAAATTCCAGAAGCGTTTGCTTGCCCAGATGGTTCGCGAACTTTCGCTTTTCCAGGCTTCGGACTGGGCCTTTATGATCCACAATCATTCGGCTGCCGACTACGCAAAACGGCGTCTGGAAGAACACGAACGAGATTTTATGAAGCTCGCTGCGATGTTTGCCGGAGATTTTATCGATGAATCCCTTCTTCGGGAAATCGAGAATCGGGACAATCTTTTTCCGTGGATTTTGAATTTTTAGAACTTGGTGGGGAGCTGACCGTCTAGGTTTAGGGAACAGGAATTGGTCCGCGGACGTCTAAGTTTTTGGGACAAGTTAAGCGGGACACGGGAATCTAGATTATCGGGTCGAGCCCGATAATGACAGTTAAGTGTGCGATTTTCCGTCCGATATCATTTCCACGTCATTCTCCGACATTCCTTTCCCATGTCATTCCCGTGCTCACTACAATGTCATTCTCCGACTTGATCGGGGAATCCCTTTTCAGAGATTATCGGGTCAAGCCCGATAATGACAGGTTAGCGAGCTTGCCGAGCTAAGTCCGATAATGACAAGTTGAGCGGCGTTACGGGTGGATTGCCGCCAAAAGGAAAAAGCCCGCTCAGACGCCCCGTATCCCTCTTACCGTGTCCCACTTCCCGTTCTGATCACTGCCCACTGATTCCTGAATCCTGACTCCTCGACACCTAATTCTCTTCGAGCGGATACTTTAGATAGAAACTGTGATGAACGACTTTGGGCGAAGTCTTAGGATAGTCCAGGATGGACTGGAGACCGCGGGATTCCTTGCGGGCTAGCGCGCTTTTCACGATAAGGATGCTGCTTTCGACCGCATTGCGGAATTCGAGCAGTGAGACGGATTTTGCGCCCGTTTTTTTCATCGCCGTTTCTACTTCGCGGTTGAATTCCCGGAGCTTTTCAAGACCTTCCTTGAGGCCAGCGACGGAGCGGACGATGCCGCATTTGTCCCACATGAGTTTTTTCGCTTCGAGGGTGCGTTTTTTCCAGTGGCGGTCCTGGGTCATGACGACCGTTTCAGAGGGAATGCCCGGTTCGCGAAAACTCTTTTTTAAGATGCCGGTCTTTTCCATGTTTTCGACGGCTCGGAGCGCAAAGACGACGCTTTCGAGAAGCGAGTTCGAAGCGAGCCGGTTTGCTCCGTGGACGCCTGTCGCCGCGACTTCTCCCGAAGCGTAGAAGCCTTCAAGCTTTGTCCGCGACCATGTATCGACAAGGATTCCGCCGCACATATAATGCGCTGCCGGGACGACGGGAATCCAGTCCTTGGTCATGTCGATTCCGACGGAGAGGCATTTTGCGTAGATATGCGGAAAATGCGTACGCGTGTCTTTCGGGTTGTGGGCTGTGACGTCTAGATACATGCAGGGTTCGCCGGTGCGTTCCATTTCGCGGTGGATGGCTCGGGCGACGATATCGCGTGGAGCCAAGGAACGTAGCGGATGCACGCCGTTCATGAATTCTTCGCCCTTGGAATTTTTGAGAATTCCGCCAAAGCCTCTGACCGCTTCCGAGATGAGGAACGATTTTTTGAGGCTCGGGGCAAAGAGAGATGTCGGGTGGAACTGCATGAATTCAACGTCTTGGATGGCCGCTCCGGCGCGTGCCGCTATGGCGATGCCGTCACCGCAGGCGTCGGGAGGATCTATCGTATGGAACCAGAGGCGTCCCGCTCCGCCGGTCGCCATCAGCGTGACCTTTGCGAAGATGGCTTCGGTCGTTCCTGTCTTCTGGTGGATGATTTTCGCGCCGAGTACGCGCTTTTTCGCCTTGTCCAAAATCAGGTCTTCGATCAGGGCGTTTTCTAAGAAGGTGATGTTCTGAAATTCGTGGAGCTTTGCAATCAGCGCCCGCATGATTTCCTTTCCGGTCAGGTCCGCAGCGTGGAGAATCCGGCGGTGGCTATGTCCGCCTTCCAGGTGAAGGTCAAACCGGATGCCCGAATCGTTAGCCTCTGCGGGCGTAAAACGAACGCCCCATTTGACCAGTTGCTCGATTGTCTTCGGGCCGTTTTCGACGAGAATCTTGACCGCATTCTTTTTGCAGAGTCCGGCGCCCGCTTCGCAAGTATCGTCCTGGTGAAGCTTAAAGGAATCCTTTGGATCCGTTACCGAGCAGATGCCGCCCTGCGCATAGTTCGAAGAACCGTCTGGTTTTGCTCCCTTGGTGAGAATGAGAACGGAATGCCCGTGTTCTGCGGCCTTGAGGGCTGCGCTCAAACCGGAAATGCCGGCGCCGAGGATCAAGATGTCGTACACTGTGGCCTCTGGAGTTGAAGTTTCGAAGGCGACACCCATAATAGAAAAAAAGCGAAAATACGGCTATACAAAAGCCCGCTTATCGAAAAAGAGTTCTTTTTTTATTACATTTGGCAAAAATCAATGGAGTTTACTCTATGCTGACATGGATTAACGAAAACGCGAAATGGGTTATTGCCATTTTTGCCGTAGGCATTGCGCTCGGACTTTTGGCGATGGACCGCACACCGGAGCAGTCTCACCAGTATCCGATCGGCCGTGTCGATGGACACGAAATTTCCTACGCGGAATACAACAACCGCGTGAACCGCATCACCGAAGCGAATTACCGCGGACAGAATATTTCGGATGAACAGCGCGCCCAGCTGCGCAGCGAAGTCTTCCGGACTTTTGTCCAGCAGGAACTCCTCAAGTCCCAGTTCGACGCGAATGCTCTCTATGCTTCCGTCGCCGAGATGAAGGCGGAGCTGAAGAACAACCCGGATGCGGTCCGTCGGATGGTTGGCGAAGAAGCTCAACAGCGCATTTACATGATTCAAGCGAACTCCGCGAACGAGCAGGAGGCTTCCCAGAATATTCAGGCCTATCTCCAGACGCTTCCGCAGTTCCTTCTCGATACGGCTTTTGACAAGGCTGCGTTTGACGCTTGGCTCGAAACGCCTTCCGCCTACGAATGGATCAACATGCAGAGCTATGAGCAGGAACTCAAGTCGATGACGATTCCCCTGCACCAGCTCCAGATTTTTGTGACGGCGAATGCTCACCCGACGAGCCTCGAATCCCAGTGGAACGTGAACAACCGCTTGACTTCCCAGGATGTCGAAGTCGCCTTTGTCTCGGCGGATGATTTCAAGGTGGATCCGGCTTCGGTCGATAGCCTCAAGGTGAATGCCTATTTTAACGCCCACCCGGACAGTTTCTTTGTCGAACGGGACGAAGTTCGTTTGGCTTACGCCTTCCTGCCGCTCCAGCCGACAGCCAAGGATGAAGAGGAAATCCGCAAGTATGCGATGACGGTCTATTACCAGCTGAAGGATTCTTCCTCGGTGTCGAGCTTTGAAGATATGGCGAAGGTTTCGAGCGAGGATGTCGCATCGGCGGCAAACGGCGGACTTCTCGGCGATTACACAGCTCGCGGAACATGGGTCAAGGAATTCGAAGATGTCGCCTTTGCCCTGGATTCCGGTGAAATTTCGGAACCGGTTCGTACGCGTTACGGTTACCACATCATCCAGAGCCTCGGAAAGATGAAGGATTCCACAGGCGCTGAAAAGGTGAAGGCCGCGCATATTCTCTTCTCGGTCACCGCTTCCCTGGAAACGGTCGATAGCCTTGAAAAGATTCTCCTCGGAATCAAGACCGCGGTGGAAGAAGATGATTCCTCGTTTGCCGCGGCTGCCGCAGCCCGCAATGTTCCTTCGCGTGAAACGGCTTGGCTCGGCCATAGCGATGAAATCCAGGAACTCGGATTTGTCGGCGGTCTTTCCGCTTACGCCTTTGTGAACAAGGAACGCCCGGACCTTGCGGAAGGAAAGGTTTCCGGTGCGCTGAAAAACGGGAATTTTGTTTTGGTCGCTATGCGAATTGATAGTCTCGCCGCGGGTAAGCGCAGCATGGCGCCTTATTACGAACAGATTAAAAATGGCCTGCAGATCCAGGAATCCAAGGATGCGGCGCTCCATTACCTGAACTCGGTGGAAGACAAGGTGAAGGCGATTCAACTTGCCGCGGATTCGAGTGGTGCTTCGGCTGTCGATTCAACGAGCATTGAAAAGGTGACGGTCGAAAAGGCTACCGCATCGTTTGACGGTTTCGTCCCGGGAGTAGGGTATTCCAATCCGGCGCTTTTCCGCGTGTTCTCGAAGCAGAAAGTCGGCGAATGGGGCGAACCGTTTGTGACAAACGAAGGTGCTGCGATGGTCAAGATTTTAAGCAGGACCTTGCCGGATACATCGGTCGCGAAGACGGCTCTTACCGATGACTTGGCGAACACTTGGCGTTTTGGCTATGCGATGCTTTTCAACGATTTCGTTTCGAATCTTGAAAAATCCGCAAATGTCGAAAGCAACTTGGACCTTTATTACCGCGAATAGCCGAGGAACGATAAGACTTGAGAAAACTCTCCCGAAAAAGGAGAGTTTTTTGTTTTGGAATTTTATTTTGAAACCGAATTTTTTTTGTCGGATTTTTAACCGCCAAATAAATTTTTACATTGCAGACGATGCCTAAGACTCTCCAAGAATACTTGCCGCAAAAGGGCGAAACCGTTTCGTCCGAAGAGCTGCTCGAGCGTTTTCTCGCCTGGGCCGATGAGCGGAAAATTAATTTGTATGAAGCCCAGGAAAATGCGATTCTTGAACTTTTCGACGACAAGAACGTTATCCTGAACACGCCGACGGGAAGCGGAAAATCCCTGGTCGCCATTGCACTTCATTTCATGAGCCTTTCGCTCGGGCATCGTTCCGCCTATACTTGCCCCATCAAAGCCTTGGTCAATGAAAAGTGGCTTTCGCTCTGCAGGGAATTCGGCCCGGAAAATGTGGGCCTTTCGACCGGAGACGCCACGGTGAATGCGGACGCTCCGATTCTTTGCTGCACTGCGGAAATTCTGGAAAACCGTTCTCTTTCGGAAGGCGAAACGCTGGACATCCAGGATGTCGTAATGGACGAGTTTCACTATTATTCCGACCGGGAACGCGGTGTCGCATGGCAGGTTCCGCTTTTGACGCTTCCGCAGACGCGATTTCTTTTGATGTCCGCGACGATCGGAAAGACGACATTTTTCGAACAGGCGCTTTCGAAACTGAACGGGAAGCCTTGCGTGACGGTAACGGGAACGGTTCGTCCCGTCCCTCTTGAATTTTCCTATTCGATGAACGAAATTTCGACGACTGTCCAAGGGCTCGTGAACAGCGGAAAGGCTCCGGTCTATGTCGTCCATTTTACGCAGAGTTCGGCAGCGGAAAACGCTCAAAATTTTACGAGCCTTAGTTTGTGTACAAAGGAAGAAAAGGCGGCAATTGCGAAGGAGATTTCGAAGTTCCGCTTTTCTAGCCCGTATGGGCCGGAGTTCAAGCGTTTTCTCAAGCAGGGAATCGGGCTTCACCATGCAGGGCTTTTACCGAAGTATCGCATTTTGGTGGAAAAGCTTTCCCAAAAAGGACTTCTCAAGGTGATTTGTGGAACGGATACGCTGGGCGTCGGCGTGAACGTTCCGATTCGGACGGTTCTCTTTACGCAGCTCTGCAAGTATTCGGGCGACAAGACGGCGATTCTCGCTTCGAGAGATTTTCACCAGATTGCGGGACGCGCGGGCAGAAAGGGCTTTGACGATGTCGGGTATGTCGTTGCGGAAGCTCCTGCCCATGTCATCGAAAATGCCAAGCTTTCGGCGAAGGCTTCGCAAAGCGGAAAGAAGTTTGTGAAGCGGAAGCCTCCGGAACACGGTTTCGTGATGTGGGATGAAGGAACTTTTCGGCGGCTAATAGATTCGCCGCCCGAGCCTCTCGTCTCCCGGTTCGATGTTTCGCATGGGATGCTTATCAACGTTCTTTCCCGCAAGACGGACGGATGTTTGGCGATGCGGCGGCTGATTCGGGACTCTCATGAAAGCGCCAAGCGGAAAAAGGAGCTGATGCATCGAGCGTTCCAACTGTTCCGTTCGCTGGTTGAAAAAAATATCGTGGAATTTATTCAAAGTCCGCAGCCCGGCATGTCGCATGTGCGAGTCAATCTGGATTTGCAAAACGATTTTGCGATGAATGAACCGCTTTCGCTCTATCTGCTCGATACGCTTCCAAAGCTCGACCGGGAAAGTCCCGATTTTGCGTTGGATGTCATCTCGCTCGTCGAATCGATTGTGGAAAATCCCGAACCGATTCTGCGAATACAGCTCCGTCGGGCACGGGATGCCCGCTATGCGGAACTCAAGGCGGAACACGCCGAATACAATAAAATCCAGGAAGAACTCGACAAGGTCGAATACCCGAAGCCACTTCGCGAATTCATCTATTCGACGTTCAACGAATTTTCCGACGAACATCCATGGGTTGGAAATTTGAATGTCGAGCCGAAGTCTATCGTTCGCGAAATGCTCGAAAGTTTCGATACGTTCAGCGGCTATGTCAAGAAATACGGGCTGCTTCGCATGGAAGCGGTCCTGTTGCGCCACATCAACTATGTGTACAAAGTTCTTTCCCAGACGGTTCCCGACAGCTTTAAAACAGATGATGTCCGCGAAATGGAAGACTATCTGGGCGAAATGATCCGCCGAACGGATTCGAGCCTTCTAGAAGAATGGGAACGCTTGAAGAATCCGGAATTCGAAGCGAAGGAAGCGGTTGTGGAAAAGGCTTTCCATGCCGAAGAGGCGGCAAACGATGTCACGCTCGACAGGAAAAAGTTCCTGGCACTTTCAAGGTCCCGCATCTTCTCGTTTTTGTCGCTGGTTCGAAACGGACGTTATGGCGAAGCGCTGGATCTGCTTGCCGAAGATTTGGAAGAGGGCGTTCCGCTTGTCGATGCGAAGGGTATTCCTTGGACGGAAAAGAGGCTTTTTGAAATCTTTGCGGATTACACGGCGGAACATGGAAAGTTCCGGC
This sequence comes from Oscillospiraceae bacterium, assembly GCA_963660275.1. Lineage (GTDB taxonomy): Bacteria > Fibrobacterota > Fibrobacteria > Fibrobacterales > Fibrobacteraceae > Hallerella. The sequence continues at coordinate 775 of CAVKXR010000076.1, read as the reverse complement.
TCGATGCCGAAGCGCGGGCCTTGTCGCATACCATTTCGGTCTGGACGAAGGAAACGTTGAAAATCCAGCAGGTTCTCGTTGACGATTCCGAGGACAACGATTTTGCCGCCGAATTTGAAATTTCCCTTTCCGATTCCCGCATGGCAGGCGCTCCGCTGATTTCCCTGGCAAGTATCGGACCGATTGGGTAAAGCTTTGAGGCTGATTACTTCACAAGAATAGACTTCCCTTCGGTTTCCAGGATGGCGGGTAGCATTGGAAGCTTGATTTGCATGCCGGAAAGATTCCCCGTCCGCAAGAGTTTTCCGTTCAAATCGAACAGCCTGTATGCTGCTTGTTCCGAGACGCCTTCGATACGAAAAATGTTGCCCGTTAATTTGTGCGCAAATAATTCATCGTTTTTTTGCAGCTGCGGAAAGCGAGTCGCAGTCGATGCCTCTACGAGCGAACAGCAACCGTAAAGTCCTACCCCGGGTTTTCCCATGGACAAATCAATGTCATTGCAGGCATGTTCTTCTTTCATCGCTGCAATTTTTTGAGTAATGAATAAGTACGCCGAGTCCTTCGGCAAGTCGATGACGCCTAACTCTTGCAATCTTAAAAATTCAGCTTGCAAAACTTCGCTGAACTGTAATTTTCCGGGTTTCCCGACGGTGGTAAAACCTTTCCCGATACTTCCCTCGCAATATTGGGAAATTCGTTCTACCATAAAGAATTTGTCTTCAAATATAACGTTAAATGCTATGGTTGTGTCTAACGGTGATGCGTATAAAAT
>CAVKXR010000075.1:0-9956 GCA_963660275.1 Oscillospiraceae bacterium | reverse complement strand
TAGAACTTAGATTTGCAGACATTGATATTCGCATTCTAGAAGCTGAAACGTTCACGGCTCTAAGTTCTAAGATCTCCTAACTAAGCTCTGAACATCGGGTAGGCCCCAGGAGATTCCCTTGTCTGCGCCCGCCGCGGCGGACAAGCCGGGGAATGATGAGAAATGATACCGTAATGAGCAAGGGAACGACATGAGATGGCATCGTACCGGAAACGGTTCGCTTAGAAATCTCTCATTCCGTGTCCCTCGTACCGATTTCCAAAAACTTAGACGTCTGCGGACTGATCCCTAATCCCAGTTCCCTCATTAAATGCTCACTTCTAAGCACACTCCTACATCCTAGCATCTACATTTCTATATTCTAGTCAATGGACGAAGCTTATCAAAGTTTGAAAAATTCCGATAAACCGTTTTTTGCAGGCGTTCTGGATGCGGGAACGCTTGGCGAAATTTTGCAAAATCCGCAGAGCGAACTTTCAAAAATGGCGGCGCAATGTTCTGCGCTCGAAATCCGCTACGACCTGCTCCTCGCTGCCGGATATTCCAGAAAATCGCTCGGAAACATCGCTGGGCAGGTTCGTGACGCATTTCCAGATACACTTCTGATCGGAACATTCCGCCTGGAGCGAGACGGCGGGAAATTTCCCGATGCAAATGCGATGGATCGCACCGAATATATCTGTGATATTTTGACGGCGGACATTTTTCCGGATTATCTCGACATCGAAGCCGAAGAGTTTGCAAAGCTGGAAGATAAGGTTTTCGATATTTGGAATGGCGAAAGCTTCCGTGAAAAAAAATCGAAAGAACTTTGGAAAACGCGAAGCGGGCTTCAGGTCGATGCGGCACGTGAATTTCCGATTTTCGACGATTTTCCGAAAAAGGTTTTGGTTTCGCACCATGATTTTCAAAAAGTGCCGACTCTGGATGAATTAGATCGTTTAAGAAAATACGCTTCCGATTCGGGGTGCGCAGGATTGAAAATCGCCTGCATGAGCCACATGACCGGGGATTTTGATTACGTCTATCCCTGGATAAAGGCTGTCTGCGAGAGCAACCGTTTTGAACTTTTTTCCTGTTTCGCGATGGGAAAATCCGGCGTGGAATCGCGCTTAAAAAGCCTGCAGCTCGGAGCGAACCTCACCTACTGCTCGCTCGGAGTTTCCGTCGCCCCGGGGCAGATTCCTGTCGAAAAAGCCCGGAAAGCATACCGAAATCTTGTTTCGAATGGCTAAAATTGTCGTTTTTCCGCAAAAATTTGCCAAAAATGGCGAATTGGACGGGCAAAAGTACTTTTTCGCTCACAAGGATTCTCTTTTTGCTTTTTTTTGCTAAACTTTTAGAAATAACAAGGAAACATCTATGCGTCTTTCTGAACGATTTGCGGACAACTGCGTGATCATCAATTCGCAAAGCACGACCAAGGAACAGATTCTGAACGAACTGGTAAATACGCTTTGCGCTTCTTACAAGCTGGAACATCGCGACGAAATTTTTGATGCGGTCTGGAAACGCGAACAGACCCGTTCGACGGGAATCGGTTGCGGACTGGCGGTCCCCCATGCGAAAATCGATTATGTCGATCGGATGTGCATGGTCGCGGCGACGGTGGAAAAGGGAATCGATTTCGATGCGATGGACGGCGAACCGGTGCATCTCCTGATTTTAATCGTCAGTCCGGGCAATACGGTCGGGCCGCACCTCAAGGCTCTCTCTTCGGTCAGTCGGATTCTCGCTAACGCCGAGGTTCGCAAGGATTTGATCGATTCCAGAACCCAAGCGGATTTTCTAGATATTTTGGGCAAGGCCGAGGATAAATACCTGTAAAAATTCGGGGATGCAAAAATGAGCCTTGACGCAAAACGCGGGCTTTTGTATCTTTGCGAAGCCTTGGACGATTAGCTCAGTTGGTTTAGAGCGCTGCTTTCACACGGCAGAGGTCACTGGTTCAAATCCAGTATCGTCCACTTCAAGAGATTCGTTCGGAACGAATCTCTTTTTTTCGTATATATTTAAGTTATGAGCGAAGCTGTCGATGAATCCAAGATTCCGGAACCTCCGGTCGGCTCCCACCTGGTCTCTCCGCGGATGGGATTTAATCACCATGGCCTTTATATCGGGAAGGGGCGAGTCATCCATTATTCGGGAATGGCGCGGACTCTTTCGTGTAAGGACATCTTGAAATTGCCGGGGCTTATCCGCTACGGGGCGGTGGTAAAAACTTCGCTTAAACGCTTTTGCGATGGGCACGGTTTCCGTGTTCTAGAACATCCGAACGCAAAGTTCACCGGGGAAGCGGCGGCGGAACGGGCAAAGAAAAGGCTCTATGAACGCTCTTACTATCTATACGGAAACAATTGCGAGCATTTCGTAAACTGGTGCATCGACGATACATTCAAAAGTCCGACAGTGACGCGGCTCCTGTTTGCCTTTGCGACAATTGGATTCCTCTTGCACGCTCTGGGATTTTCAAAGGTTTCGAAACGGATGCCTGCCGGAGTGCGCATTGTGTTCAACGTTCTTTCGGCGGTAGTGGGTTCGCTCGTGCTTTCTCATTTTACGCTCGACGCGATGCAGCCCGCCGAAGGAATCCGCGGACGGGAACGTCGGAATCGTTATTTTGGAAGAATCGGAACGTGGTGCGGCTTTGCGCTCGCTCCGCTTTTTGCCCTGTTCGGCGTTCGGAAAAATTCCTGTGTGTCTGGAAGTTTGTTTCCGTTTTTTCTGCCCGTTATCGGAGGGCTTGGAACATATGGGGCTTTTCGCCTGAAGGATACCGTCAATCGGGATGCGCTCCGCAAGACGCGCCGCCGTTCGATGGAATCTCTTGTGCCGGATGAGATCGAAGCGTCGGAGGAAATTTCGCCAGCGGAAACGCCGTAATTTTTATGCAACGCCTTTATAGGAATGAGCATCTTAATTTCGTGAAATGCCGAAATAAGATGCTTTTTTTGTGTGCGGTCCTTGCCGGAACCGCCTGGACGCTTCCACCGCTTTCGCTTGAAGACTGCGTGAAGATGGCCAAGGAACGCAGCCTGGAAATGGAAAGCGCAAGGCTCTCGGAACGCGCCTCCGAAGCCGCATTGAACGCTTCAAGAACTTCAAAATATCCGACGCTTTCCGCCCATGTAAACCAAAGCCTCTATGACAGTCCGTTTACCGGAAAATCGCAGGACCATTATCGCTTGAGCATGGGGATCTCCGGCTCCTATACGCTTTGGGACGGCGGAGCGACCGGCGTCGATGTGGAAAGCAAGCAGCTTTCTTTCGAAGCTTCGAAGTTCGGCACGGAACTTTCCGCGCTCACGGTCCAGGAAAAGGCGATGAACGCTTTTGTGGAACTGCTCGCTGCGAAGGAAGCCTTGGCGGTTGCCGGTTCGGCGATGGAACTTTCCGATTCGCTGGTTCTTTACCACGAACGGCTTCTCGAAGCGGGAACGATTACGCGTAGCGAACTTTCCCTTGCGAAAAGCGATGCGGCGAGTGCCAAGGTCAAGCTGATTTCAGCGGAGCAGGCGGAACGCTCGGCGAAAACGTCCTTGCGACAAATTCTGGAACTTTCTCGCTCGGATTCGTTAGAGATTCTTTCGCCAGAGACCTCGCTTGGAAATCCTTCGGACTTGGGAAGCATCCCACCGTTCGAAACGGTTCTTGCGGAAACCCGCAAACATTATCCAGGTCTGGTTTCGGATAGTCTAAAGGTTTTGGCGGCGGAAAAGAACGTGACGCTTGCCGGGAAAAACAGTTCGATTGCGGTAACGCTCGGTGCGGACGCTTCGACCGGGTTTCAAGCCTGGGAATCGGATCGCTATGGCCGTCAGCTGAAAAACGGCTATACGCATAGCGTGACACTCGGCATAAGCATTCCGCTGATCGATGGCGGGACGACACGGGCGAAGATTCTTTCCGCCCAAGTGGAAAACGAACGCGCCGAGGTAACGCGCCGCGAAACGGGAAAAAATCTGGAAAACAGTTTGGAACAGCTCTATATGCAGGCCGAAAGCGCCGATGCGAGCTGGCTTGCCGCCATCGCTAGCCTCGAAAGCGCGCAGGAATCGTTTGCCGTCGCCGCGGAACAGCGAAATGCCGGCAGTTTGACATTCACGGATTTTCTGGAGCAGAAAAATAATTTGCAGAATGCGCAAAGCGTTTTAATCCAAGCGAAATACACGAGCATCCTCGCCAGAAAACTGCTCGAACTTTACATGGGGAATTTCTGATGAAAAAATGGATAAAGATTGTCTGCGTACTTTTGGCGCTGATTCTTCTCGGACTTATTGCGTACAAATTCATTCTTTCACCGGATGAAAACAGTTCGAAGATTTTCGTCAGCGAAAAGGTTTCCCGTATCACCATCCAGACGACGATATCCTCGACGGGAACGCTCTCGCCGATGGACACGGTAAATGTCGGAACGCAGGTTTCGGGCGACATCAGCAAGATCTATGTCGATTTCAATTCCAAGGTGAAAAAAGGGCAGGTTATCGCGGAACTCGATCGCTCCAAATTGCAGACGGTTCTGTACCAGACAAAAATTGCGGCCTCTAGCGCAAAAGTGGATTACGAGCACAAGCTGTCGGTTTACAACCGTACAAAGAAACTTTCGGAGTCGGGAAGCGCGAGTGCGGTCGATCTGGAAACGGCGGAATATGAAATGAACGCGGCAAAACTCGCCTGGGATACGCGAAAAAGCGAAGTCAGCCAAGCGGAATTGAACCTGAGCTACTGCATCATCAAAAGCCCGATTGACGGCGTCGTGCTGGAACGTTCGGTCGATGTCGGGCAAACAGTCGCCGCTTCGATGAGCGCACCGACCCTCTTTATTTTGGCGAAGGACCTTTCAAAAATGCGGGTCATGGCAAATGTCGATGAAGCGGATATCGGATCGGTCAAGGCCGGTCAAAAGGTGCTGTTTACGGTAGATGCGTTCCAGGACGATACGTTTTACGGAACCGTGGAATCGGTCCGCCTAAATCCGACAGTGACATCGAATGTCGTCACCTATACGGTGGTGATTTCCGCGGAAAACCCGGACTTGAAACTTCTCCCCGGAATGACGGCGACTTGTACAATCGTAACGAAAGAAGTGGAAAATGCGTTGAGCGTTTCTGTCGCAGCGATTAAGTTTTCCCCGGGCGATAAGCTTCCGCAGAAAAAATCTGACGATGATGACTTTGGACCGCCGCCTCCAGGCATGGGCGGAGAGGCCCCGACGATGCGCAAAGCGAGTTCTTCGACACCTCGGGTTGTCGGAAGCGGCGTCTGGATGAATGAAAATGGCCAGATGATTTTCCGACCGGTCAAGACGGGAATCAGCGACGGTGTAAATGTTGAAATTCTCGAAGGTCTTGCCGATAGCGATTCGGTTGTCGTTCGCGAAGAAATTTTGACAAAGGCGCAATCAAAAAGCGCTTCGGACGGAGACAGTCCTTTTATGCCGGGACCGAAGCGAAAGAAGAAATAGCAGGGGTGAAATTTCATGAGGAACATTCCCGAAAAAGCTTTCGGGAATGCAGCTCCGCAAATCCATTCTCAATGCACATTTGAGCAAAATTTTTTATCTTTTGCGAAAAATGGCGTCGGATTCGGCAAGGCATACCCTTTGGGGCGATAAATGGCGGAACGCTGTCGAGCGTTCCTTTTCCCTGTACGCAAAATCGGAAGCGCGAGCTGTCGATATCAAGATTTCGGGAAGGACGATTGACGCCCGAATTGTCGATGGCTCCTGGAGTTCGCAGCGGACCGTCGTGATGCTCTCCCGTTTTTCGGATGAAGAAGAAGCGTCTCTGATGGATGCTCTCAAAAAAAACGCTCCGCTTGCAGGGGCGCTAGCCCATCACTTGGAACCGAAAGAAACGCTTGATTTCGTACAAAGTATCGGACTGAAAATGTTGCCGGGGCCCGGTGTGAAGTTTTCGGTCAAATGCTCCTGCGGGATGCGGGGAATGTGTTCCCATGCGTATGCGGCTCTCTTCGCCGTCGGGAAAAAAATCGACAGAAATCCGTTTACCGTTTTCACCGTCCGCGGACTGGATATAGGCTCGCTTGCGGAAGAATGTACGCAGGCTTCCTGGGAAAGCGAACTTTCCTTGGATAACGAAAATCTAGTCTTGTACGATTTTGCAGATAAATTCATTTTAAAAACTCTTGAAAATTCGGAATATTCTTGCGACACTGAATTTGAACCGGTAAAAATCCCCAATGTCCAAAAGGCTGTTTTGAATGCCGTCGTTCCGAATGCGGTTTTTAAGGATTCCTTTGTTCGCGAGTATCGGGAAATTCTTCTGGAAATTTTTTCAAAAAGCTTTGAACGCTATCCGGCAAAATCGGTTGACCTGGAAGAAGCGCGGACGGTCCGCTATATCGGGAAATCGCACTGGATGTTTGGCACGATTCCTCTTGCATGGGCATTGGATGCGGTCTCCGTGGAAAGCCCGACGGGAATGTCCAAAGCGGACGCCTCGGCAAGGCTATTAGATTTGGCGCGTAAAGTTTCGCTTGAAATTTTGAACAGCGGTGCGGTTTATCCGAAACCATTCGCTATCGACGATCGAACGGCTCGATTTTTTTGGCTTCCACTCCACTCAATTCCCGAGGTGCAAAAAAATTTGGATTTTTTGCAAGCGAAAATTCCGCCAAAGTTTGTCCGTTCGGAAATGGAATCGCCGAAGCTTTTTGTGGAAAATTCCGCCGAAATGCTTGTCATTGCAATCCTTTCGACTTATCTGCAAAATGGCGTGGAAAAAAACTTTCAGGACGATGCGTTTCATGCGATTTTTGGCGATGCGACCTTGGACTTTTCTTCCGGGCACGCTTCTTCGGACGTGCAGGAATTTGAAAAATGGCTTTCGGGATATGAATTGTCAGAAGCTCCATTTTTGCCGATTGTAAACGGAGCCGATGTCGGCTTTGGAAAGATCGACATCGATCTGGACTTTGTGGATAAATTAACGGGAGAAGTTTATCCGTTTTCAAAACTCTGGACGAGGGATTTTCCAAGCGAAAAGAGAAACGACGTATTGCGATCGGTTTTGCCGATTCGAAATTATATCGACGGCTACGACGATTATATCTCGCAAAAGGCGACAGACAACATCCATCTTTCCGGAGAAGGGGTGATTCATTTTTTGAATTCCGCCGTTCCGCTGTTCCGTGTGCTAGGCGTTTCGTTTGATTTGCCAAAGGGACTGGAAAAGGTTATTCGCGGTTTGGTGCGTCCGCAAATCGTTCGCTCCGAGGAAAAGGCCAAGGCAGGATTTTCGCGCTTGGAAAATCTCTTGCAGCTGAACTGGTCGGTTCTTGTCGGGGAACATGCAATCGACGGGAAAAAGTTCTTGGAAAACCATGCGGATTTCGGAGAATTGCAGTATGATGACGGGCAGTATTTCTATGTGACTTCCGAGGATGTGGCACGTTTGAAAGACGGCTTGAAAAATCGTTTCAAAGTCCCGGCAATCAAGGTTCTCCAGATAGCTCTCTCCGGGGAGTTTGACGGCCTTTCGGTGGATATCGCCCCGGAAGCTCTCGCCGAAATTCATCGGTTTAAAAAAGAAAGCGATGCGGAAATCGCCGTTCCGCAGCAGATTCAGGCGAATCTTCGTCCTTATCAAAAGCGCGGCTTCGCGTGGATGCTCGGAAATTCCAGGCTGGGTTTTGGAAGCATCATCGCGGACGACATGGGACTTGGAAAGACGCTGCAGGTAATTACGCTTCTGCAGCAGATGAAAAATGACGGAGCATTTGCGGAAAAGAAAGCGCTGGTCGTTGTTCCGTCGGGACTTTTACAGAACTGGAAACGCGAACTCGGAAAATTCGCCCCGGAACTTTTCGTGAACATCTACCACGGAGGAAACCGTTCGCTGGAAAATTCAACGGCGGATGTTTTCGTGACGACATATGGAGTCTTGCGTTCGGACAAGGAAAAGTTCAAGAATACGGACTGGCAGGTTGCGATAATCGATGAAGCGCAGAACATCAAGAATGCGGGAACGTCGCAAAGCCGAATCGTCAAATCCCTTCCGGCGCATATCAAGATTGCGATGAGCGGAACCCCCGTGGAAAATCGCCTGATGGAATTCTGGAGCATCATGGATTTTTGCAACCACGGGCTTTTGGGAAACGCAAAGTCCTTTCGCAAGGAATTCGAAAAGCCGATTCAGGAACGCTCGAACAAGCATCGCGCGGAACTATTCCAAAAAATCACGTCGCCTTTCTTGCTTCGCCGCCTGAAAACGGACAAGTCCATCATCACGGATCTTCCCGAAAAGCTGGAACAGGACGAATGGGCGAGCCTTTCGCCCGAACAGGAAACGCTTTACCAAAAGACTTTCTCATCCTGCATGGAAGCGATTGCAAACTTAGACGGCGAAAACCCGGAACAGAAATTTGAACGCAGCGCAAAAGTCCTGCGGCTGATTCTCGCGCTCAAGCAAATTTGCAATCATCCGGCGCAATATCTCAAGGACGGAAAACTGGACAGCGAACTTTCGGGAAAGACGGAACTCTTTCTGGACATTCTGGAATCTATCCTGGATGCGGACGAAAAAGTCCTAGTGTTTACCCAGTTTACGGAAATGGGCGAAATCCTCGAAAAAATCATTCGTGTAAAATTCAAGACGAAAGCTCTTTTTTACCATGGCGGGCTTTCCCTTTCGGCAAGGGAAAACGTTATCTCCAAATTCGAAAAAAATCCCGAACGGAAAATCCTGATTCTTTCCCTCAAGGCGGGCGGAACAGGCTTGAACCTAACAGCCGCTTCGCAGGTCATCCATTACGATTTGTGGTGGAATCCCGCTGTCGAGGCGCAGGCAACCGATCGCGCTTACCGGATTGGGCAGAACCGCCGCGTGGTCGTTCACCGTCTGATAACCAAGAATACGTTTGAAGAAAAAATCAACGCGATCATCGAAAGCAAGCGAAAAATCTCCGAGATGACAATTGCGACTGGCGAAAACTGGATTGCGAAACTTTCGGACGACGAACTCCGCGAAGTCTTCACTTTGGGCAAAGGTTAATTTATTATTATTGGGTTGAAATTTTTTTGAGGAGATTTTATGGCAACGACGATCGCCGTATTCATCGTTTATCTGCTGCTGATGCTCGGCATCGGATTTTACTTTTCGAAAAAGGCGAACAGCCTGAATTCCTACTATCTGGGAAATCGCAGCATGAACAAGTGGGTCGTGGCAATGTCCGCGCAGGCTTCCGACATGAGTGGCTGGCTTCTGATGGGACTTCCCGGAGCCATCTACCTTTCGGGGCTTTCCGAGGCGTGGATCGGCGTGGGACTTGCGATCGGAACCTATATCAACTGGAAAATTGTCGGACGCAGACTCCGCAAATACACCTACTTCTGCAACGATTCCATCACGCTCCCGGACTTCTTTGCGAACCGTTTCCGCGACAAACGGGGAATCATCCGCATCATCTCCGCGCTTTTTATTTTGGCGTTTTTCCTCTTTTACACGACTTCGGGATTTGTCAGCTGCGGAAAGCTTTTCACCACGATTTTCGGTTGGGATTATACGGTTTCCCTGGCGGTCGGTATCGTTGTCGTCGTGGCCTACACATTCCTCGGCGGATTTTTCGCGGTCAGCTGGACGGACTTTGTGCAGGGAATCCTGATGCTCGTTGCCGTGTTGATGGTTCCCACGATGATCTGCGCCCTGAACGACGGTTTCGCTCCGACAATCGATGCGATGAACAAGGTGAATCCCTACCTGATGAACATCTTCACGAACGCTTCGACAGGTAAGGCGATTACGATTATTTCGCTCGTTTCCTCGCTCGCTTGGGGCCTCGGCTACTTTGGGATGCCGCACATCCTTGTACGCTTTATGTCCATCAAGAATCCAGACGAAATCACGCATTCCCGCCGGATCGCGATGACTTGGGTGATCCTTTCGCTCGGAGCGTCCATTCTGATTGCGGTCTTTGGACGTTATTACCTGATGCAG
>CAVKXR010000074.1:0-10132 GCA_963660275.1 Oscillospiraceae bacterium | reverse complement strand
CTCCTAAGAAGCATCCGTAGCCATTCAACAGTTCGTTTTCTATGGAGGCGTTTACATAGTCAAGATTTTCTTCGTTTTCCAGTGAGTCGAGCTTTTTGTCCAGGTCATTGACAAAACGGACGAGGCGCTGTTGTCGGGTTTCATTTTTGATTGTTTTATGCAATAGGCATTCTAAGCCTGTCGGCTTGTACTTTCCATTCATCCAGTCTTCGATTTCGCCGGACAAAATCCACTTGTCATAAGGTTCGTCAGGGTGCTTGAAATAACCGTCTCGATACATTTGCTGGTACTTTTTTTGTCCATAGATGTGGACAAGGCTTGCCGGGATGCTGTGTGCTAATACGTGGTTGTATTCGTGGCGCTTGATGTATGGTATGAGATAGAGCGGATTCATTGTGCTTAAATAAAATTCCGCTTGAAAATTCTTGTCGGTTGAAGGACGAAAATTTGGATCAAAGCGATGATGATTTATAATTCGTCTAGCTAGTTCATCGTAGTTGATGCTTGCGACAGAAGGAAATTCGCTCCAATTGTTCATGATTCCGCCGAAAGGATGCCGTGTAAAGTAGGGCACCAGCTCCTCGTGTATTTTTGGTGCGAAAAACGTGATGTGATAGCGGTCAAAGAGCTTTTTCCCAAAGGAATCGCGGAACTCTTCCATTGTACGGGGGCGACGATAGGAACTTACCGTTGAACTGAAAAAAGACGGATAATCTGGCATGTTGTCCTTTCTGACTGAATTGTTCGTTTTCTGACTCCTGGCTTATGGCTTTTGGCTTCAGGGACAATCTATATTAAAAGAAAACTTTTGTCAAGTGGCGGAAATTTGTGGCGGTGGTTAATAGACCTTTAAGTTTTAAAATAGAAAAGGCGGAAGTCCCTATTCGGTAATCCGCCGAGTTTAAATAATTTGTACGGTTATTTTATTTCTTCACCGCTCAAGAGGTTCATGCCGTGGCGCGTTCCCGTTTCGGCAAAGATGACCCAGCCGGCGACATTGCTCGCATGGTCTCCGATGCGTTCCAGGTATTTGGCAACCATGACCGAGTTGATGGCGCTTTCCGCATCGTTTGAATTGTTGCGGATGGATTCAATGAGTTCCTTTTTTGCCGCGGTGAAAAGGGAGTCGACTTCGTCGTCGCTGTCGATGACATGATGCGCAAGGTCCAAGTCTTTGCGGACGAAGGCATCGACGCTCTGCGTGAGCATCTTGACTGTTGCGGCTCCCATCGGCGGAATGGCGGAAAGCCTTGCCGGTGAACCGTCCGTTTCGGAAGCTTCGAAAATGATTTCCGAGATGTCGGCGGCCTGATCCCCGATGCGTTCCAAATCGCTGACCATCTTGAGCGAAGCGGAAATCAGCCGCAGGTCGCGGGCGACGGGCTGTTGGCTCAAAAGAAGTCGAAGGCAGAGCGTTTCGATGTCTTTCATCTTTTGATCGATATCCTTGTCGCCGACGATAACCTTTTGGGCAAGAGGCTTGTTGAATTTTAGGAGTGCTTCGATGGAAGAGTTGAGCGACTCTTCGACCATCGCACCCATTTCGATGATTCCGTTGTTTAGAATTTCGAGTTGAGAGTCAAAACGATTTCGCATTATCCGAATCTCCCTGTGATGTAATCTTCCGTGCGTTTGTCCTTGGGCATCGAAAAGAGCGTTTCCGTCTTATCGACTTCGACGACTTCGCCAAGAAGGAAAAACGCGGTTCGGTCCGAGACGCGCGTTGCTTGTTGCATGTTGTGCGTGACCATGACGATTGTGTAGTTCTGCTTCAATTCCAAAACGAGGTCTTCGATTTTGGATGTCGAAATGGGGTCTAGCGCACTGGTGGGTTCGTCCATCAGGAGAACTTCCGGAGCGACGGCTAGGGCGCGTGCGATGCAAAGGCGTTGCTGTTGTCCACCGGAAAGTCCGAGTGCGTTTTTTTTGAGGCGGTCCTTGAGCTCATCCCAGACTCCGGAACCTTTTAGGGATTTTTCGACGATTTCGTCCAGGTCTGCTTTGGAGCGGATGCCGTGTGTGCGCGGCCCAAAGGCGATGTTGTCGTAGATGCTCATCGGAAAAGGATTCGGCTTTTGGAATACCATGCCTACCCGCTTGCGTAGAATGTTTACGTCCATGTCGCCATAGATGTTTTCTCCGTCGAGCTTGATGTCGCCCGTGATTTTACAGCCTTCGACGAGATCGTTCATCCGGTTGAGCGATTTGAGAAGCGTGCTTTTTCCGCAGCCGGAAGGTCCGATGAAGGCTGTAATTTCGTTGGCGTGAATGTTTAGATTCACATTTTTAATCGCATGGAAATTGCCGTAGTGCAAGTTCATGTTCTGAATCGTGATTTTTTCATTTTTCATTTTTATGTTTTCCCGATTTTGTGAGCGAATTTGTTCGAAATCCAGTTGATGAGAAGAACGACCGCGATGAGGATGACGGACGTGGCGTAGGCTTCGCCGGTGTGCAGGCCTTCGCGGGAAAGTTCATACATGTGGACGGCGAGCGTTCTGCCCGAAGAGAAGATTCCCTTTGGAAAATCGGCAACGGTTCCTGCCGTATAAATTAACGCTGCGGTTTCCCCGACGACACGTCCGACAGAAAGGATGATGCCCGCGAGAATTCCGGGTATCGCTGCAGGGAGGACGATGGAACGGACCGTGCGGAGTTTTCCTGCGCCTAGTCCGTAGGAACCTTCGCGATAACTGTCGGGGACGGACTTTAAGGCTTCTTCGGTCGTTCGCATGACCAGCGGAAGAATCATGATGGATATTGTCAAGATTCCCGAAAGGAGCGAATAGCCGAAGTGCAGCGCCGTGGCGAAAAAGAGCATTCCAAAAAGCCCGTAGATGATGGACGGGATTCCCGAAAGCGTCTCCGTCGTGAGCCTGACAATGCCTACGATTTTATTTCCGCGGCTGGCGTATTCGACGGTGTAGATGGCGGCGAAAATTCCTAGCGGTCCCGCGATGAGAAGCGCTCCGAGAACGATGATAACCGTGTTCAGAATCGAAGGAAGAAACGAAACGTTTTCGGAATTGTATGTCAGCGAAAAGAGGGACGGTTTGAGAAACGGAATGCCCTTGGCGAGAATATAGACGATTAAAAATCCGAGCGAAAGGACTGTGACGAGAATGGACAAGGTGACCGCAATTCTCAGCAGAAGCGATAGCGGAGATTTTCGATATGATTTTAGCGATTGGATAAAGTTTTTCATTGGACGGCTCTCTTTTTAAGAATGGAGAATAGCAGATTGATGACTAGGATGAATGCGAACAGAACGACTCCCGTTGCAATCAACGCTTCGCGGTGGAGATCCGTTGCGTATCCCATTTCGAGGACGATGTTTGCCGTTAATGTTCTGACGCCGCCCAAGATACCCGTCGGCATTCTGGCCTGGTTTCCGGCGACTAGGATGACAGCCATCGTTTCGCCGATCGCACGTCCGAATCCGAGGATTACTCCTGCGACGATGCCCGATGTCGCTGCGGGAAGGACGGCAAAGAATACGCTTCGTTCGTGGGTCGCTCCGAGAGCAAGCGCACCCTCGTAATAGCTGTTGGGGACAGCTCGCAGGGCGGCTTCCGAGACGGAAATGATCGTTGGCAGAATCATGATTCCGAGTAAAATGGATGCGGCGAGAATGCTCGCTCCGCTTCCACCGAAGTTCTGCCGGACAAAGGGCACAATGACGACCAGTCCGAAAAATCCATAGACGACGGACGGAATGCCTGCGAGAAGATCGACGGCGGGCTTTAATTTTTTATGGACTTTTTCGGAACAGAATCGGGAAAGGTAGATGGCGGAGAGAAGCCCAACGGATACGCCGATGGCGAGCGCTCCGAGCGTGACGTAGATGCTTCCCATGATCATCGGGAAAATTCCATAGACCGCAGGTTCGTCGGTCGGAGCCCATTCCTTTCCGAACAGAAAATCCGTAATGCCTATTTTAAGAATCGCAGGGATCCCGTTTGCGAAAAGGAATAGGCAGATCAGGGCGACGAATAAAATGCTGGCGAGTGCCGAAAGTAAAAATACGCCCGATGCCGTTTTTTCCTTGAGATTGTTCCATGTCTGCGCTTTCATTTGAAATCCTTTTTGAAAATTCGCATAAGAATATGGTTTTCCGAAAAAGAATCGGAAAACCACTTGTAAAAAACGCTACTTGATGGTTGTCGTAAGCCTTGCCGCGAGAGCTACATCGGAAATTTCCTTTTCGCTGTAAAGCGTGACTTGCGCCTTGCTGCGGGAACCGATTTTCTTGACGAGTCCCACGGCCCAGCCGAGTTCGTCCGCGTCCTTGTTCAGCTCGTCGCGGTCCTTGATGTATTCGATTTCGACGAAAGCCTTGTCCAGGATTCCGGCTGTCGGAATTTCTACGCCCGCATAGACGGGGAAGTATTTGGTGTCCTGGGCATAATCGGACGCTGTTGCGGTTTTGTTCTGAATCGTTTCCGCATTGACATCCTTGTCCTTGCCGGTGATGATGGCTGCCGCTTCGCCATAGACGGCGAACTTGTCGGCGAGCTTGACATTTGCCCGGAGGCTTCCGCGGTGCGTCACCACGGCGGTGTATTGAATCGGGTCGATGACATTTGCGCGGTATCCCAGCCCGAGCTTGAACGAATTGTTCAGCTTGAGGTCGTCGGTAACGCGGACGTATCCGGTATTGAAATTGCCGTCTTCTGTTGCGAGCATCACGTTCAACTGGTTCACGCCTTTTTTCCAGCCGAGTTCAAAAGCGTCATGCGAATAGTCGCGCCCGAGGAATCCGCGCTTGGAAATATCCTTGTCTAGATAGGCACCGAAGTTGCCCGCGCCTTCCGTATCCGTTTTCCAGTGACCGAATTTCAGGTTTAGTCCGAGGTTGCCCCACTTGTAATTTCCGTAGTAGGTGTCTGCCTGGAACCTGTCGGCTCCGCCGTTAAAGTAGGGAGCGTACATGCGGATGGTCACCTTGGCGTCGAACGTTTCGGAACTGTAGCTGCCGCCGAAGTTTGCGCGGAACCAGAAGCCGTCTAGGTTGTTGTCCTTGTCGTTATCGTAGAATGCTTTCGATGCCTGTGTCTGAATATTTCCGTTCAATTCGAAATTTTCGTTTTCTGCATTGGCGATTCCGAAAGAGGCTATCGCGGTGAGAATGATGCAGGTTTTCTTCAGTGTCATTGGAAACTCCTTTGGGATAAACCCTTGTTTTGAATGACGCTTAGAATGTAGGCTCTGATTGTAAAAACGGAAGATGGCGAAAGGTAAAGATTTTGAGAAGCGTTTGAAAAATACAGCCTGGATGATTTAACGATTTTTTGACTTTACATGGAATTTACGCCTATGGCCTCTTGTCTTTTACATTGGCATTTTACCTTGTCGCTGTCATTCAAAACCACACACAAGGAGGATTCGAATGAACAAGACAACTCTTATCGCTTGCATCGCCAGCCTGGTTCTTATGGCGGTTCTCGCATCTTGCAATGACGAAGGCAAGGAATCGCAGAAAACAGGAGCAAAGAAGCAGACGGAAATTTCCGTGATTACGCGCGAAGCGGGTTCTGGAACGCGGGATGCCTTTACGGAGCTGGTTGGAACGCTCATCAAGGAAAACGGAAAGAAGAAGGATATTACCACGAAGGAAGCGCTTACGATCGATGGCACGCAGGGCGTTATGTCAACGGTCGCTGGCAATGAGTACGCAATCGGCTACATTTCTCTCGGATCGCTGAACAATACGGTCAAGGCGATGAAAATCGACGGAGTGGAACCGACCAAGGAAAATGTAAAGAGCGCTGCCTATTCGATTTCAAGACCGTTTAACATCGCGACAAAGGGCGAAGTAAAAGGTCTCGCCAAGGATTTCATCGATTTCATCATGAGCGCGGACGGTCAGAAAATCGTCGATGCGAACGGCTATGTGAGCGTTGTCGATGGGAAACCTTATGCGAGCAAGAAGCTAAAAGGAAAGCTCGTCATCGCGGGTTCTTCGAGCGTTTCGCCGGTGATGGAAAAGTTGAAAGAAGCTTATGTCCAGTTGAATCCCGAAGTGGAAATCGAAATCCAGACGAACGATTCTTCTTCGGGAATGCTCGCTGCGAAGGAAGGCACATGCGACATTGGAATGGCCAGTCGGAACCTGAAAGCGAGCGAAAGCGAAGTGCTTACCGGGCTGACGATCGCTCGCGATGGAATCGCTGTCATCGTGAATCAGCAAAATCCGATTTCCGATATTCCGCTTTCAAAGCTTCGCGAAATCTACACGGGAAGTCTCCGCTTCTGGGAACAGGTTCAATAAGAAAAAACGAAGCGTTTGCGATTTAATTTAGCGCATTTTGAAATCCTCATGCTTTGTGGGGATTTTCTATTTTAAAGCTCGTGAAAAATCAGGCGGTAATTTTAGACGCGTTGAAAATTGCGTTTCCCTACACGGTTCCCATCTTTGCTGGATTTTGGTTTTTGGGATTGACTTACGGCGTCTATATGAATGTGTCGGGATTCAGCTTTTTTTATCCGATGTTCATGAGCGTTTTGATCTTTGCTGGTTCGATGGAATTTGTCGCGGCGAATTTGCTACTGGGGGCGTTTAACCCGTTGCAAGCGTTTCTTTTGACACTGATGATCAATGCGCGGCATTTGTTCTACGGCATTTCGATGCTCGACCGTTTTCGAAACACGGGCTTAAAAAAACTGTATTTGATTTATGGAATGTGTGACGAAACGTTCTCCATCAACTATACGGCGAAAATTCCGAGCGGCGTGAATCGAGGTTGGTTTATGTTCTGGGTAACTCTCTTAAACCAGCTGTATTGGGTTTCTAGCGCGATTCTCGGAGGAATTTTCGGTTCGTTTGTACGCATCGATACGAAAGGGCTTGGCTTTGCGATGACGGCGATGTTTGTCGTCATTTTCATGGAACAGTGGATGAAGGAAAAAAATCATGCGAGTTCGCTAATCGGTTTTTTGCTAACGGGAATGTCGCTTGCGATTTTTGGAAGCGAAAACTTTATCGTTCCGTCGATGGTCTTGATTCTCGGGACGCTTTCCATATTGCGCAAACCTCTAGAAAGGATGGGCTTCGAATGACTTTTTCTGAGCAAGTGATAACGATAGCCGTTGTTTCCGTGGGGACACTTCTCACGAGATTCCTACCGTTCCTTGTTTTTCCGGCGGGAAAGCCCACTCCGAAATATATCCAGTATCTGGGAAAAGTTCTTGCTCCGGCTGTATTTTCCCTGTTGATTGTTTACTGTCTCAAGGATGTTTCGTGGCTGGAAGGAACGCATGGAATTCCAGAAATCTCGGGAATCGCGGTGACCGCAGCGCTTCATTTATGGAAACGCCAAATGCTTTTTTCGATTGCGGGGGGAACGATTTTTTATATGCTGCTCGTCCAATTTGTCTTTGTGGCGTGATATGTCTGCGTGTGACTGGTTTTTGCAAAATCCGATAGCGGAAGCTTATCACGATAAGGAATGGGGCGTTCCTGTCCATGACGACAGGAAAATGTTCGAATATCTGCTCATGGAATCGATGAGCTGCGGGCTTTCGTGGATGCTGATGCTTTTCAAGCGAAATATTTTTGCCGAGTGCTTTGCAAATTTTGATTTTGAAAAGGTGGCGAAATTTTCGGAAGAGGATGTTCGGCGAATTTTGGAAACACCGGGAATGATTCGCTCCGAGCGCAAAGTTCGCGCGATTATTTCCAATGCGAAATGTTTTTTGAAAGTGCGAAAGGAATACGGCTCGTTTTGTGATTACCTTTGGAGGTTTACCGACGGGAAAAGCATTGTTTATCGGAAACTCCGGAATGAAATTTTGGAAACCCGCAATGAATTATCGGATGGAATCGCTAAAGACCTGAAAAGGCGCGGATTTAAATACCTGGGAAGCGTGATCCTTTATTCGCATTTACAGGGCGTCGGAATTTTTAACGCTCATTCTCCGGATTGTCCCTGCTATAAAAAATTGCTTGTAATGTCCCGGGTGGAAGTAAGATGAAGAAGTCAAAAAAAATCGACCTTTTGAAAGGACCGCTTTGGAAGCAAATCCTCGTATTTGCGTTACCGCTAGCTTTTACGGGAATTTTGCAGCAACTTTTTAATGCGGCGGATATTGCGGTTGTCGGGCGCTTTGTCGGCGACGAGGCGATGGCTGCTGTCGGTTCTACGGCTCCGCTTATTAATTTGTTCGTGAATATTTTCGTCGGACTTTCTATCGGAGCGAATGTCGTCATTGCACAGTTTATCGGCAAAAAGGATCCGAAAGCGATTCACGCTGCGGTTCATACCGCCTTGGTCGTTTCCTTTGCTAGCGGGATTCTTGTCGCTGTGATAGGATGGCTTTTGCTTGAACCGATGCTGCGTTTTATGGATACGCCGGAGAATGTTTTCCCGCTGTCGAAAATTTATCTGATGTGGTATTTTGCCGGCATTCCTTTTATGATGCTGTATGATTTCGAGGCGGCGATTTTTCGCAGTGTCGGTGACACGCGAACTCCGCTTTTTGCCTTGATTGTCGGCGGAATTCTAAATGTCGTTTTGAATCTTCTCTTTGTCGTCGTATTTGGTATGGGCGTTTCGGGAGTTGCCGTGGCGACGCTTGTCTCGGGGGTGGTATGTTCTGCGATTCTCTTTGTTAAGCTTCGCCGGACTCATTTGCCGATTCATCTGGAATATGCCCGTTTGCACGTAGATAAAAAAATTCTCTGGAAAATATTTAAGATCGGATTTCCCGCTGGAATACAAGGAATCGTTTTCAGCTTTTCAAATGTTTGCATCCAAGGCGGAATCAATTCGCTGGGCTCCGACGTAATGGCCGGTTCCGCAATCGGTTTCAATGTCGAGATATTCGTTTACTTTATCGTGAATTCTTTTGGACAGGCTGCGGTTACTTTCATCGGACAAAATTTCGGAGCGCACAATTTAAAGCGTTGCAAGGAAGTTGTTGCGCAAAGTCTGCTTTTGGATTTGATTTTTACGAACACCATCGGATTGATTTTTATTTTGTTTGGAGAAAAAGTTGTCGGGCTTTTTTCGGCGAGCGATGCGGTTGTGATGTATGGGTTTATCCGAATGCTGGTTGTTGTCAGCTTTGAATCGTTGAATGTCATGATCGAAGTTTTTAGCGGTGCGATTCGCGGACTTGGAAATTCCTTCTTGCCTGCGCTCATCTGCATTGTCGGAATTTGCGGTGTGCGGATCGTTTGGCTCTATACGATTTTTCCGATTGCGCCCAGTTTTCACTTGCTTCTTGCCGTGTACCCGATTAGCTGGGCGGTCGCCGCATTTGCGCTTGTGATTTGTTATTATATTACGAAAAAACAGGTTTTTCGCTTGCCAAAAATTTCAAAGTGAGTTGTTGATGAAATTGATTTCTTGGAATGTTGCCGGGTTTCGCGCGTGCCTTAAAAAAGGTTTTTCCGAATTTTTCAGCGCAGCCGATGCGGATGTTTTTTGCTTGCAGGAAGTCAAGGCGGAGATGTCGCAAATCGATTTCCATCCGCAGGGTTACGGGGAATTTCTTTTTCCGGCAAAGCGGAAAGGTTATTCGGGGACACTTGTTTACAGCCGTGCGGAACCGCTCAGCGTGCAATATGGATACGGTGAACAGGAATACGACGATGAAGGCCGCTCGATTACTGTGGAGTACGAAAATTTTTACCTGGTGACGGTTTATGTTCCCAACGTCAAGCGCGACCTTTCCCGCTTAGCGTCCCGCATGAACTTTGAAGAAACGTTCAAATCCTATCTGCATCTGCTCGAAAGAAAGAAACCCGTCGTTGTCTGCGGCGACCTAAATGTTGCGCACGAGGATATCGACATTTACAATGCCCGGGCAAATCGCGGACACGCTGGCTTTACCGATGAAGAACGCTGCAAATTTTCGGAACTTTTGGCCGGCGGTTTTGTCGATACGTTCCGTGAACTCTATCCGAATAAAGTCGGATACAGCTGGTGGAGCTATTTTGGACATGCCCGGGAGCACAATTCCGGTTGGCGATTGGACTATTTTCTGGTTTCGGAAAAAATTTTCCCGTCAGTCAAGGATTCCAAAATTTATGATGAAATCCTTGGCAGCGACCATTGTCCGGTGGGGATCGAACTGGAGCTTTAACGACCGATTCTATCAGGTGCTGAGCAGCAGGATGGCGAGAACC
>CAVKXR010000073.1:0-10206 GCA_963660275.1 Oscillospiraceae bacterium | reverse complement strand
GTTCATCTCTTCGCGGATGAGCTTTTCGATTTTTTTCAGGACGCGGAATCCCATCGGCAGGTAACTGAAAATGCCCGTGGAAAGAGGCTTGATGTAGCCTCCGCGCATTAAGAAAATGTGGCTAGGCATTGTGGCATCGCTCGGCGTTTCGCGGAGCGTGGTGTAAAAGAACTTGGAAAGCTTCATAGTAGGCTCAAATCTAGAAAAATTGCTAGTTTATTCCCAAAATGAAAAACAGGTTCCTTGTCAAGGAGACAGAAAAATGAAATTTCGCCATTTTGCGCTGACGGCGACCGCATTCGCTCTCGCAGCCTGCAATGGAAACAGTGGAAAGAACGGAGTGGAAGTCGGGCTTTCGTCGAACGACGAAATCAAGATTTCCTATATGCTCGGAACGCAGTTTGGAAACCAGCTTTCGGGTGTCCAGTCCCAGCTGGAATTTACGGCGAACACGTCGGAGTTCGAAAGCGGCATCTTGGACGGGAACAAAATGGTGCGCGATACGGCAGCCAAGGCGAATCCTCTGAAGTATCCGGATTCCGTGATGAACGAGATTGCCCGCGGAATGCAGAACCGCGCGATGTCCATCCAGATGGCGAACATGCCGCAGCCGAAAAGGGATTCGACGGATACGGCCAAGGTGGCGCTTCCCGAAAAGCCTGCGGCGATGACGTCTGACGAAGCGAACCGGGCTTCCTATCTGATGGGCGTGCAGTTCGGTGCGCAATTCGCTTCGCTTTCGGAGCAGGCGAAGGTGGATTTGAACTTGGACGCGTTCCGCCTGGGCATCCAGGATTTCGGTGAGTTTGCCAAGGATTCCTCCAAGGCTCTCCGTTTGCCGCAGGATACGATTCAGGCGGTGAGCGCAAGACTTCGCGACAAGATTCTCGAAGCGCGCAAGGCGGCGATCGAAAAGCAGAAGGCCGAGGAAGAAGCCGTGAAAAAGGCGATTGAACCGCTTCGCGGCGATACGCTTCCCGACGGCACCCAGGCGAAGATGAATTTCAAGGTAAAGGCTTCCGGCGTGAGTGTCTCGGCGGAAAACCTCGAAGCCTATGCGGGTTCGCCGCTCTTTGTCTTCTACTTCTCCACGACCTGCGGACATTGCCGCCACGCGACTCCCGAAATCAAGGAAATTGCGACAGCTTTCAAAGACAAGGGTATCCGCTCCATTGCCGTGGCGAGCGGCGGAAACAACAAGCGCGCCATTCGCAGCTTTATCGAAGAATACAAGCTCGACGAAGCGGGAATCGATGTCTTCTTTGACGAATCCCGCGAATTCGGGGAACTTTACAGCGACGGCTACGTTCCCAAAGTCTATGTCGTGAAGCCAGACGGTTCCCTGATGACGTTCAAGAATTTTGAACAGCAGAAGGATTCCATCCAGGTGGAACTCGGCAAGTTGAGCACAAAGTAATTCTTGGTGAATTTGTACGGACCGCCTTCTCCAACGGAGAAGGCGGTTTTCGCTTTAAACGAAAATTTCTCCAGTTTAAAACAGAAAATCCGACAGGCGAGAACCCATCGGAATTAAAATTTTTTTTCTTGGATTTTTAAACGAGCTTTTCGGCTGCTGCCGCGACGGAAAGCAGGTCCGCTTCGGCGTAAGGCTTTCCAATCCATTGGATGCTGACGGGGAAACCGTCCGCGCTTCCACAGGGAACGGAAATTCCCGGAAGTCCGGCGAGGTTCAGGCTGACCGTGTAGATGTCCGAAAGATACATCGCCATCGGATCGCTTTCGTTCGTTCCGCGGAGAAGCGGAAGTCCGGGCATCACCGGGGAAGCGATGACGTCGCAGGATTTGAAAGCGTTCGTGAAGTCGTCGGAAATCAGGCGACGAACCTTTTGCGCCTGGACGTAATACGCATCGAAGAAACCGGAGCTTAAAACGTAGGAACCGAGCATGATCCGGCGCTGGACTTCCTTGCCGAACGCTTCGCTGCGGGACATCGCGTAGAGGTCGTAGAGATTCTTCGCTTCCTTGCTGCGGTAGGTATAGCGCACGCCGTCAAAGCGGGAAAGGTTGCTCGAAGCTTCGGCGGTCGCGATGATGTAGTAGCTCGAAACCGCGTAGTGGATGTTCGGCATGGAAATTTCGCGAAGTTCCGCCCCTTCGGATTCCGCTTTTTTTAGAAGCGTGTCGATGGCGGACTTGCACTTGGCGTCGAGGCCTTCGCCGAAGTATTCCTTGGGGACGCCGATGACCTTTCCCCGGAGCGGTTCGCCGATTTTCCGCCCGAAGTCTTCGGTGGGGCGTGCGCTCGTCGTGTTGTCGTGAGCGTCCTGTCCGCAGATGGCGGAAAGGACCGTCGCCGCGTCCTGGACATTTCCGGCAAGCGGGCCTATCTGGTCGAGGCTCGACGCGTAGGCGATTAAACCGTAACGCGAAACGCGTCCGTATGTGGGCTTGAGACCGACGATGCCCGTGCAGGCGGCGGGCTGGCGAATCGATCCGCCGGTATCGCTTCCGAGGGCGACGGGGACTGTTTCCGCTTTAACCGCGACGGCAGAACCGCCCGAAGAGCCTCCGGGAATGCGGGATGCGTCGATCGGGTTTTCGACCGGACCGAAATACGAGGATTCGCTCGAAGAACCCATTGCAAATTCGTCCATGTTCGTCTTTCCGACGATGACCGCCCCCTGCGCCTCGATCTTTTCGACCGCGGTAGCCGTGTAGGGCGACACGAAATGTTCGAGCATTTTCGAAGCGGCAGTCGTGCGGGAACCTTCGAGGCAGAGGTTGTCCTTGATGGCGACCGGAATGCCGTCTAGTGCGCCGAGGGATTTTCCCTCTTTGCGGCGTTCGTCGCTTTCCTTCGCTTTTTGCAAGGCCCGCTCGGCGAGAACCGAGATGTAGGCGTTGAGCGACTTGTTCTTTTCGATTGCGGCGAGAGATTCTTCGGCAAGCTTTTCCGCGGTAGTGCTTCCGCTTTCAAGTGCCGACTTCAAATCCTGGATGGTTTTCATTTAGCGTTCTCCGGACCATTTCATGATATACAGACCGACGACAAGGCCGACAAGGCTCATCACGTTCAGCTTCAGCTGGAAGCCGAATGCGATTTTGAACATGTAGAGATCGAGCGTGAACGGTTGCATCTCCGAACCCGCTCCCGTGTTGAATGCCCAGAATGGTCTGACGAAAAAGTTGTGTACGATATTGTTGTAGCCGCCGGCGTTCATCAGTTCGCCGAGCTTGCCAAACAGAAACCCGAGGCTTTCCCCGAGAACTCCGCCGATGAGGAGGCCGAGCACGATGAAGAGCAAAAGTCTTCCAAAACTGTTTTTATGCGACATAATCTGCGTCCATTTTTAGGCGAAATATAGAAAAATGGGGGATTTTCGGGATGCCGGATGGAAATCGGAGTGGATGCCACCGCTGTGGCTGAAAAATCAAGGTTTGAAATATTTTGGTTTACAATGATTAAAAAAAACTTATCGTTCGCTTTTGACGTAAATTCATCACTATGAGGTTAAAATGAAAAACGTTATTGCAAATTCCAGAAGGCTGGCGTCGTTCGCGCTTTCGTTTTGTGTGCTTGCCGCTTGCGGTGACGATGTGACGAAGGTGACGAATTCGGGTGTCGAAGTCGTCGCATCCGCTGACTCGCTCGGAAAGTGCACCGAAGAGATTTCCGGCGAAATGAAGTTCGTTTCGAAAGAAAACGCTGTATTTGTGTGTGCGGACTCCGCCTGGCAAAACGTTTCGGCTGCGGGCAAGGATAGTTCCGACGGAAAATCGTGCTCGGTAGAAATGCTAGCCGATTCTTCGGGCTACAAGGTCGTCTGCGACGGGGATTCCGTCGGCGTGATTCTTGACGGTCTCGCTAGCGAAGGCTGTTCGCTTACCGATGACGGCAAGGGAATGGTCACGCAAGTCTGCGGCGAGGACACGGTCTCGTTTTACAAGGGGCTTTGCGGAAGTTCTCCGTATGAACCGTTGAAAGGTTTCTGCTTTGAAGATTCCGTTTATTCTTGCGAGGGCAAGCCCTACAATCCGTCGAAGCAATTCTGCTATGAAAAAGCCGTCTATGAACTGTGTGGCGGAAAGCCTTATGACCCGACGGATTCCGTCTGGAAATGCATCGACGGGAGAATCGCGATGGAATTTACGGATGAGCGCGACCAGCAGACCTATGCGGCGGTGAAAATCGGCGAACAGCTCTGGATGGCGGAGAATTTGAACTATGCCTATCCGAAGTTAACTCTTTCTGAATCCGAAACGGATTCCACGAAAAACGCAGTTTTGGACTCGATCAGTTTCTGCTACAATAACGACCCGGCAAACTGCGAAAAGTATGGCCGTCTTTATACATGGGCTGCTGCGATGGATTCGGTTGCGGTTCTTGGCGACAGTGCGGGTTTCGGTTGCGGTTATCACGTCGATTGTTCCCCGACATATCCCGTCCGCGGAATCTGCCCAGAAGGCTGGCACTTGCCCGATATGGCGGAATGGTCCGCTTTGGGGAATTTTATCGAAAAACAAGTCGGCGATACAGCGCTTGTAGGCTATGCGCTAAAATCGACAAATGAATGGATCTCTAATGGTATCGGTTCCGATATATTCGGATTCAAAGGACTTCCTGCGGGCTATTTACATGTTCCTTATTTTGAGTTTTCTAGCATTCGACGGAGTACTTATTTTTGGAGTTCTTTTGCTCGTGATGATAAGGAGAGTTTCGACGTGTCTTTGTTCTACGATGAGCTTTCCTTTGATACCTCGTATGACGCAAAGTACTATGCGCACTCTGTCCGTTGCATCAAGGACTAATCCTGTATAGTTGAATCCTGTCGCTCCGCTTAAAGACCTGTGTCTTGGCGGGGCGATTTCTATATTATCGCTAAATGCGATACGCCCTTTTGACAAGTCCCGAAAGCTTTGTCGATGAAATCGACCTCATCGAGAAAATTTTCGATGTCGGTCTGGATGCGCTTTATATCTGGAAGCCGAATCTCTCGGACCGCGCTTTGGAACGTTTTCTGCTTGCGCTGGCGGAACCGATTCGCGAACGGAGCTTTCTTTGCGGGTCGCCGTCAAAGGCTTTAGAATTTGGACTTTTAGGTTTTCACGTGTCGGCGGACTTTTGCGTTCGGAATGTGGATGTGGCGATGCGGGCTTCGGGACTTCTGAGCGTCCATGCGAAAAACCAGGACGACTGGCGGAATGTCCCGGAAGTCGTCCGCAACAAAGTTTCGACCTTGGTCGTCGATTCGTTGGATGGCTTTCCTGCGTCTGCGTTTGTCGCAAGCGATGCGACGGAACTTCCGGCGGGCGCGGAAAACTTTTTCATCACTTCGGGAATCTGGGAATTTGCCGATCCCGTTTCCGCCTGGAGGCGTTTATGCGGAAGATGACTTATGCGCTGACCGTTGCCGGTTTTGACGGCAGTGCCGGAGCGGGAATCCTCGCCGACATCAAGGCGATGAAGGATTTTGGCGTCTATGGGGCGGCGATTTGCACGGCTCTCACGGTGCAGAACGAAAATTCCTTCTCGGAGCCGGGCTTTCTTCCGTGGGAGCGTATTCGCTCGCAGCTCGAAAAGCTCTACGAAGATCGCACGTATCGCTTTGTGAAAATCGGGCTTGTCGAGAATGCGGAAACTTTGCGGCGAATCGTCGAATGGCTTCGCGGTCGGGATGGGAAAACCTTTATCGTCTGGGATCCCATCATGGGGGCGACGGCGGGTTACCGCTTTTTTGCGGACGGCGAAGCGGACACGTTTTTTCCCGTGTTTTCTCAGATCGATCTGATTACGCCGAACCGGTTTGAATACGCGTATCTCGGGCTGGGCGTCGCCGACAGCCGAGGGGAAGTTCTCGTGGGAAACGGAACGTCCGTGTTGCTCAAGGGCGGCCATGCGGAAGGGGACATGTCCGTGGATATTCTGTGGCATGACGGGAAAAAATTCGAATTCGCGTCCAGGCGTTTGCCGGGTGTCGATAAGCACGGCTCGGGCTGCACGCTTTCTTCGGCAATCCTTGCGAACATGGCGCTCGGAAAATCCCTGCCCGAAGCTTGCAATGCGGCGAAGAGCTATATCGCAAAATGGTTTGACGGCGGAGAAGGGCGGACCGGCTGGGTGGAATAAAAAAGGCTCGCCTTGTGCGAGCCTTTCTGGAAAATTTTCCGCTTACAGATCGACGACTTCTGTCCAGCCGAACGGATCGGGTTCTTCCGCGAACTGGATTGCCGTGTAGGTGTTGAAGAGTTTCGTGCAGACGGGTCCCGGATTTACGCCGTCGCCGTAGGTGAACGTCTTGTTTGCGACCGGATCGACGATTTTCTTAATCGGGGTGATGACCGCTGCGGTTCCGCATTCCGCGGTTTCGCTGAATTCGGCGAGTTCCTCGAACGGGACCTGGCGGCGTTCCACCTTGTATCCGAGATGTTCCGCGAGCTGCTGGAGGCTCTTGTTTGTGATGGACGGGAGAATCGATTCGGATTTCGGCGTCACATAGGTGTTGCCCTTGATGCCGAAGAAGTTTGCCGGACCGCATTCGTCGATGTACTTCTTTTCCTTTGCGTCGAGGTAAATCGTGCTCGAATAGCCGAGCTTCTTCGCTTCGGCGAGGGAAAGCAGGCTCGCTGCATAGTTTCCGCCGACCTTGACGGTTCCTGTTCCCTGGGGCGCGGCGCGGTCGTAGTTTCGGCTGATCATCATATCGACAGGCTTGAAACCGTCCTTGAAGTAAGGGCCTACCGGGGTCACGAACATGAGGAGCATGTATTCGTCCGAAGGCTTTACGCCGACTTCGGGACCGGTGCCGATGAGGAGCGGGCGGATATAGAGCGTTGCTCCGTAGCCATAGGGCGGGACAAAGCGCTTGTTCGCCTTCACGACGGTGTAAACCATTTCACGGAAAAGTTCGACCGGCGGAACGGCCATCAGGACGCGGTTTGCCGTGTTCTGGATGCGGCGGGCGTTTTCTTCGACGCGGAATACGCGGACCTTGCCGTCCTTGCCGGTATAGGCCTTGAGACCTTCGAAGCCTTCTTGGCCATAATGCAAGCAAGTAGCGGCGATATGAATGCTGATATCCTTGGAGGAGGAGAGTTCGATTTTTCCCCATTCTCCGTTGCGGTAATAGCAGCGAACGTTGTAGTCGGTGTCGTAGTAACCGAACGGGAGCGTTTTCCAATCAACTGTTTTCAAATCAACTTGCATAGTCTATGCCTTTTTTGTGGCGTCACCTGGCGCCGTCTGAAAAAATACACATTTTGATTTAAAATGGCTTTGGATTCTTCAAAAAAGATATATTCCGTCCAAAAGGATGGTTTGGATGTTTACCGGAAAAATGACGCTTTTGGAACTTTGCCTCTGCGCGGCCCTCTTTGCCGAGAGTCCTGTCGATGATTTCGGCTTCCGGAAAATCTACCGGACAAAGGAGGGAACCGTTTCGTGGAACTCGGCACACTGGGCGAACGGCAATGCGCGAAGCGTGGAATGGGACGGCGACCCGGACGATCCGCTCGGCTGGACGGAAAATCACAGCGACGGAAACGGCTCGTTCGACATCGACGGGAAAGGCGTGATGCAGATGAACTGGAACGACGGCCCGAGATTTCACGTCAACAGCCTGAACGGTTCTAAAACACAGTTCTTTTTGAACGCGGAACTGACCGCTTACTTTATGCGGGACGCTTCTGGCGGCGAAAATTTTGGCGGGATGGTGGTCGGGATGCGCTCGGGACCCTTGGGACACGGCTCGGGCGGAGGCGACAACTGCGACGCGACGACGTATTATGCGCGCTTTCGAAACGACGGGAAATGGGATTTCGAAAAGGAATGGAAGCACCCGGAGAGCTTTTACCGGACGGCTTCGGGCGTCGGCAACCAGGATCCGCTCTGGGGAGGAAGCCCGCTTCCGGTGGGAAAATGGATAGGGATGAAGTATATCGTCTATAACAAGGATGCGGGAACGGTTCGCTTGGAGCTTTACATCGATTCGACGTCGAATGCGACGCCTCCCGGCAAGTGGGAACCTGTCGGAGCGATTGAAGACGCGGGGCTGGATTTTCGCGGGGCTGCGGGCGAGACGGTCTATGGCTGCGCCTATTCGGATGCGCTCGCCCCGATCCTTCAAGGCGGCGGAACGATCCTTTTCCGTTCGGACAAGGACCATCCCTTTTACAAGTTCGTCACGATTCGGGAAATCGATATTTCGGAAGCTCCTTTCGGCGAGACGGAAGCGATTCGGAAGATGCCAGTCCGCGTTTGGAAAAAAGGTCCGGTTTCGAAATTCGACCTGCTCGGACGCCCGGCGGAAGACGATGCGCCCCTATGGATTTTTGGTCGGTAAAATCTTGCAAAATGCACATGTGTTCACTATATTTGGGGTATGACACGTTCCCTTGTCGTTCGCGATGCGTGCGAACATAATCTGAAGCATGTAAACATCACCATCCCGCGCGATTCCATCGTCGTTGTGACCGGCGTTTCCGGGTCGGGAAAGTCGAGCCTCGCCTTCGATACGATTTTTGAAGAAGGGCAGCGCCGCTATGTAGATTCGCTTTCGGCGTATGCGCGGCAGTTTATCGGTGTGATGAAGCGGCCCGATGTGCAATCGGTGACGGGAATTTCCCCGACGATTTCAATTGACCAGAAGACGGTGAACCGGAATCCGCGCTCGACCGTGGGAACGACCGTCGAGATTCTCGACTTCTTGCGGCTGCTCTTTGCGCGGCTCGGAACGCCTCACTGCCCGAAGTGCGGCAAGGAAATCCGGGCGGCGACTGTCGATCAGATTGTAGATAACCTTTATGCGGAAAGCGCCGGACGAGAGATGATAATTCTCGCTCCGATTGTCCAGGAGCGCAAGGGAGAATACCGGAAGGAATTCCAGGAGCTTTTGGAAAAAGGTTTTGGCCGTGTCCGCGTTGATGGGAAGATTTTTCGTACAAATGAAGTTCCCCTGCTTGTGCGCTACGAGAAGCATACGATAGAAGCGGTAATCGACCGCATTTCGGTAGAGGACAGGAACCTTTCCCGGATTCGGGAAGACTTGGAAAGCGCGCTCCGCCTCTCTGACGGAAAGCTTGTCGCGTTTCTGTTTGACGACGGCGAGTATCGCTTGCAGGGGACGGAGCTTGCCTGCCCGGATTGCGGAATCTCCATCCCGGAGCTTGAACCGAGGCTTTTTTCCTTTAACGATCCGTACGGACAGTGCCCACACTGCAAAGGGCTTGGACGGGATTACGTCTTCGCTGAGGATTTGATCGTGCCGGATGCGTCGCTTTCGATTCGGCAAGGGGCGCTCAAATGCCAGAAGTCCGACGGAAAGATCATCTTTACGGATTTTGGCTGGTCGGAACTTTCGAAGGTTGCGCGGGCTGAAAAGTTCTCGTTGGATACCCCGTGGAAAAAACTTCCGGAAAGCGCAAAAAAGGCGGTTCTTTACGGGAGCGAAAAGGCGGGAACTCCGGGGATTGTCCCGCTGATGCAGGAGCTTTGGGACCAGTGGCACATCGTCCATTTCCAAAAGTTCATGAACGACAGCGAATGTCCGGTCTGCCACGGTTCGCGGATTTCGCCGGTGGCGCTCGCGGTCACGTTTCGGAACCTGAATCTCGATCAGATGTGCCGGATGCCCGTGGAGAGGCTGGAAGCGTTCTTTCGCACGGTGGAGCTTTCGCCGTGTGAGGAGCATATCGGGCACGAGCTTTTCAAGGAAATCCGAAATCGCCTGGGCTTTTTGGCGAGCGTCGGGCTGGGATACCTGACGCTTGCGCGCGGAGCGAAAACGCTTTCGGGTGGCGAAGCGCAGCGGATCCGCCTTGCGAGCGCTGTCGGGGCGGGGCTTCAGGGCGTGCTGTATGTCCTGGACGAGCCGAGTATCGGGCTTCACGCGCGGGACAACGAGATGCTGCTCGGGATTCTCGAACGGCTTCGCTCGCAGGGAAACAGCCTGATCGTGGTCGAACATGACGAGGAGACGATGCGCTATGCGGATTTTGTCGTCGATGTCGGTCCGGATGCGGGGGTGAATGGCGGGACGGTCGTTGCGGCAGGAACGGTCGAGGATTTGGAAAAGAATCCCGATTCGCTGACGGGAAAATATCTTTCGGGAAAGCTGAAAATCGAGATTCCGAAAACGCGGAAAGCGGTAACGGACGAGACGCATTTTTTGGAAATTTTCGGCGCAGCGGAAAACAACCTGAAGCATATCGATGTCAAAATTCCCCTTGACGGAACGTTCACGGTGGTGT
>CAVKXR010000072.1:0-10396 GCA_963660275.1 Oscillospiraceae bacterium | reverse complement strand
GATTTGCCGGAACAAATTTAAAGCGTTGGCTTTTTATCTGGTTCTTGCGCTGGTTCTCGCGTTTCCGATTTTGGTCTATCCCGGATTGAAGCTCGATGCGGACCTTTCAAAACTTTTACCGGAGAAAACCCCGAGCGTCATCGCCTTGAAGGAATCCTACGAGCGTTTCGGCAGCACGGACCGCTTCATGATTGCCATCCAGAGCGAAGATCCGGAACTTGTCGCCGCGTTGCAGGATTCGATCAGCGACTACATCCATAAAAACTGGCAGGGAGATTTTGTTTCGACGCAGGTCGATAACGACAACCAGTTCTTTAAAGACAAGGCGCTTCTGTATCTTCCGACAAAGTATCTGGAAAATATCCGCGACAATTTGGAAGATGTCCAGCTTGAAATCGGTCGAAAGAACGCGCCGCTGACCGTAGATTTGCTCGGAGACGACGCTCCGAAAAAGAAGCGCGTCTGGTTTGATGCGAGCATCCCGCAGGAACTTGGACTTCCCGACGAAGCGGCTGGCGCCTTTGACGCCTTTTTTAAGAAGGATTCCACAGCGAAAGATGAAAAGTTTGCGGAATGGGACAACAAGGCTCCTGTCCCTGCGCACTTGAAGACCCGCTTGATTGGTTCGCCGAAACCCGACAGCACAGGAAAAATCCTTTTCAACGGCGTCGTCAACGCGAAACTTCTCAAGCCTTCGACCGACTACGAATTTGTCACCCACATTCTCGCCCGCACCGATACGCTGCTCTCTTACTTCAGCGGCAAGGAATATTCGGTTCCCACGCGCTTTACGGTGGAAGGAACTTACGAAGGTCTCAAGGAAGTCGATGAAGTCGCAAACGACAGCATTTCCTCGTTTGCCATCAGCCTTGTCTTGATTCTTCTTTTGACGATTTTCTTTTTCCGCAGCATCAAGGGGCCGATTCTTGTCGTGTCCTCGGTTCTCTATGCATGCATTCCGACTCTCGCCTTTACCGCGCTTTTCTACGGGCGGCTGAACCCGTTTACGGTTTTCGTCGCATCCATCATTCTTGGAATCGGCATCGATTATTCGATTCATATTTTAGGAACGGCGCAAAAGCTTTTACGGAAATATGCGACGCTTGAAGAGGTACTCGAACATGCGCAGAAAAAGATGATCAAGCCGTTTTTACTGGCGAGCCTTACGACCATCGCGGCTTTCTTGACCTTGCTTGCGGCGCATTTCCGCGGATTTTATGAATTTGGCGTGGTCGCTTCGTGTGGTGTCCTGTTCAGTATGCTGACTTCGGTTCTTGTCCTGCCGGTCTTTGTCAAGTGTCTCGGCGGGATTCCCGCTGCGCCTCAGAACAGTTTCTTTCCGAAATCCTGGAGCGAAGAAAAAATTTTCAAGTTCTTTAAGTGTGCTGCGGTTATCGGATTTATTCTGGGAGCCGTTTCGCTTTGGTTTGCCCGCGATGTGGATTTTGAACATAACTTGAGAAATCTCCGCCGTGTTTCGACTGCGCAAAGCGTCGCCAAAAATAAAATTTCGACGAAGGTGACGAAGGCTTCGAACAAGGCGGTCACGTCGACTCCGGCTGCGGTGATGGGCTCGAAACCGGAACAGCTCGATAAACTATATGATACGCTGATGGTTCGCCTGCGAGACGAAAAGGATCCGATGCTTGGAAGTTTCCTCACGCTTCGGACATTTGTGCCCCCGCTCGATTCGCAGAAGGCGAGACTTGAAATCATCGATGAAATTCGTGAATTGGCGAATTACAAGGTCTTTGACCGGGCGACAGGCGAGGATTCGACAAATATCGCTGCGCTGCGAAAGCTGGCCCAGGTCGATGAGACGTTTACCGCCGAGGATATCCCGGCATGGTCGCTAGACCTTCTTCGTGAAAAGGATGGTTCCTATGGAAAAATCGGGTTTATTTACGGTGACTTTCCGAGCTGGGATGCGAATGCGCTTCACGAATTCCAGGAACGTTACGGGCATTGGAACTTCGACGGGGAAAACCTGCGCACGTTTTCTTCGCAGTTCATCCTTTCCGACGTGATTGAATCCGTAAAGGCGGACAGTTTCAATCTGGCGCTTCTCATTATCATCGTCATCTTTGCAACGCTTCTGCTTTCGTTTAGGAAACCGAAGCTGTTTCTCGCCGGGAGCATTTCGTTCGGGATGGGCGTTCTCTTGACACTCGGACTTCTCGGATTTCTTACGCATTTCTTCGATTTCGGAAAAATCAGCATCTACAATGTGATTGTGATTCCGATGACGCTTGGAATCGGAATCGATGCGACGATTCACCTCATCAGCGCCTGGACTTCGACCAAGGGGATTACCTTGCGGGAACTTTTGGATACGACCGGCAGAAACGTGATGGCGAGTTCGACGACAACTGCGGCAGGATTCGTCGGAATGCTCTTTACGACGCATCGCGGGCTGAAGGGAATTGGGGACTTGGCATGCATCGGCATTATGATGTTCCTCGTCACGAGCATCGTGTTCTCGATGTTTTTCTGCAAGCTTTGGCTTTCCCGAAAAGGGGAAGTTAAATAGTTCGCGGACGTGTCTAAGCTTTTTGGGAAGCGTTTAGAGGGACGAGGAACACGGGATGAGGGAATTCGAAACGAACTGTTTTTGTTACGCTGTCATTCCCCGACTTGTCCGCCGCGGCGGACGCAGACAAGGGAATCTAGATTATCGGGTCAAGCCCGATAATGACAATTAAAGCGAACTACCGAGTCTATGCACGGCAATGACAGGTTACGAGCTGTTTTTCTGCTCGTTCAGACGTCCCGCTTCCCGTGTCCCATGTCCCGTATCCCACTGAATCCTGATTTCTCACAAACTCTCAACCATCAATCTAAGGCTGCATATTGTCGTTTCGGAGCAGGGAGCGCAGAAGCTTGCTCGTTCCGACGGCACGGTTGCGCCAGCTGTTAGAAAGCGAATCGTTGACTTGGGAATATGTCCCGTTTATGCCGCGGTAGATTTCCTCGCTTTCGAGGCCGCCGGTCAGGACAAAATCCCTGAAACCTAAAAAGTAGGCGTTCTGGGAAAAGAAAAGGGCGGGCTGTTTTGCGGGGCGCTTTTCCGTGAGCAGGTCGTATCCCCAGAAATGGTTGGGAGCCTTTACCTGGGCGAGGTCAAGAATTGTCGGGCCAATATCGAGTTGCGATGCGACATCTTTTCGAATTTCCAGTCCGGAAAACAGGTCCGAGTCCGCAGAAAAAATACCGATGAAAATCTGTGCCGCGGCGACGCCTAGAGGTTGGGGAACCGTGTAATCGATGGAATCGACTGGTGTGTCGTGATCGCCTAAAATGACGATTGCTGTTCGATCAAAATCCGGGCGTTCGGCAAGAGCCTTGAAAAGCTTTCCGAGCTGTGCATCCGTGTAACGCAAGGCGTTTCGATAGCGTTCCATTGCGTTGTCGGGCTTTGGGGCAAAATCGTCCGGGTAACCGTAGAAAGGAATATGCGTCGAAATCGTGTTGAATGTCAAAAGCCAGGAAGAATCGGTCGGCAGGTCGCGCAGCATTTGGAGGACCACGTCCATTCCTAGGCTGTCTGTCGTTCCGGGTTTGCCGGGTTCGGGCATTTTCCAGTCTTTTCCGTAAAATTTCTCGATGAAGGGAAGCGTGTGGTCGAAAACCGGGTTGGAAATTGTCATGTATTGTCTGACATAATCCGTCATCAGCTCGGGGAATCCGGTGAAGTGGTTGGATGCGTAAAAGCTTGGCACGTCGCGGTTCGGGTGGGACGGAAAGCCGAAATAGGTCGCCATGGTTCCGCGGACGGTTGGGTAGCCGCCGCTAAAAGCGTTTTCAAACCAGAGACCGCCTCCGCCGTTTGAAAAATATCTTCCTTGGGAAAGTGCCCAGAGGTTCGGTGCGAGCGTCGTATCGCCGTCAAGCATCCGGTTGAGGATGCGCCCCTTGAAGGATTCTCCGAAAATGAAGATGATGTTGTAGGGACGTTTTGCCCGGTATTCCTTGTCGGGAGCCTTGCGGTAGGCGGGAAATTCTTGAGCGGTTCTTTCGAAATTTTCGGGCAGGAAGGCGTCGAGGTCGGCGACGAGTTCGTCTGTAATCGTGTAATTGTCGCGTACAAATTCAAAGGTTTCTTCGGCGGCGATGTGCAAAATCGGAGCGGTCAGCGTATGCTTTCCGAGCGTGAACCGCATATCGACCTGTGTTCCTAGGACGGGAATCGTCTTGATGCCGCGCGTTCCTGCGAGAAACAGCACGAGTGGGATGACGGAAAGGACCATGCCCGCGGTAAAAAGCGTTACCGGAATCCTGAAACTTTTGGCTTTAATCGAGGCCTTTTTCTTTCGGGATAGGTAAAGGATGATAGCGATAAATCCGGCGATGTCGATAAAGAGAAGCGAAAGCCAGCCGACGGTTCCCTTGAAGTCTCCGCCGAGCGTGGAAACGGTCGTCGAATCGGTGATGTTCGACAGGTGAAAGTAGGTGCGCAGAAACGAGTAGGAGAGCCGCTGGTGGGAAAACCGGAAAACTTCGTAATCGACCGCGGCGAGGATGAAGTAGAAAATTAGGAATACGGAAAGCTCCCGAGGTTTCTTGAAAAAGGCGAAGAGGGAAACGAGGACGAGAATTGCCCCGTAAGCCATGGAAGCTTGCCAGACGGTTTTCCCGGCGAACATTTCCGACAGGGAAAGCCCCAGCGGATCGGGAAGCGCATAGAATAGGACGAGCATGGCGCTTTGCAGGAAAACGGCAAACAGGGTAATCAGAATGAAAGGATTCATAAAGTCTCGTCCGAAGTAGCAGATGGCAGAATCGCTTGAAACGCGTCGTCGTTAGTGGATATTCGACTTGATCGTTTCGACGGCCCGTGCAAAGGTCGCGTCTTCCTGTATTTCCTTTTCGATTGTCTTTATCGCGTGCATGACCGTGGAATGGTCGCGGTTTCCGAACCGCATCCCGATACTCTTGAGGCTGAGCGTCGTGAGCTTTTTCATGAGGAACATGGCGACTTGGCGTGCGTGGGCGACTTCCTTCGTGCCGCGGCCCGCTTCGAGGAGTTTGTCCTCGGGGACGTCGAATTCCTGGGAGACGGCGTGGATGACCGCTTCGATTCCGACGCGGCGCTTGATGTTCGGGATGATGTCGGCGACGACTTGCCGCGCGAGCGAAATGCTGATGTCCTGCTTGAGAAGGCTCGACTGCATCGCTAGCCGAACGATGGCCGCTTCGAGCGGACGGACGCTTCCTTCGATGTTCTCGGCGAGGTAGGCGAACACGTCGTCGGAAATGTCTAGGTGGCTGTTGTTCGCCTTTTTTCGGAGGATCGCTTCGCGGGTTTCAAATGCCGGCGGCTGGATATCGACGGTAAGACCCGAAGAGAAACGGCTCACTAGGCGATCGGAAAGGCTCTTGACTTCAGCTGCCGGCGCGTCGGATGTGAGAACGATTTGCTTTCCCGCCTGGTGCAGCGTATTGAAAATGTGGAAAAATTCGTTCTGGGTTTCCGTTGAACCGCTCCAGTTCTGGATGTCGTCGATGAGAAGCACATCGACATCTTCGCGGTAGAATGTGGACCATTCGTTCGTGTTTCCGTTGCGGATGCTTTCCGTGTATTCGCGCTGGAAATCGTTTGCGGGAATGTAGCGGACGACTTTTCCCGTCGCGTTTCCCAGGATGTAGTTGCCGATTGCCTGCAGAAGATGCGTCTTTCCCAGCCCGGACGCTCCATAGATGAAGAGTGGGTTGTATTTGCTGTGGTCCGGGTTTTCGGCGACGGCGAACGCTGCGCTGAAAGCGAGCTTTGACTTGTCCCCGACGACAAAGTTTTCGAAGCTGAGTTCCTCGGAAAGCTTTATCGGCTGGCAGAAATCGTGCGGTGTAGCCGATACGCTCGGATTCGCTTCGGCATGTTGGAAGTCGAAATCCAGATGCTGCCCGGTAGCCTCTTGCCAGCTGATTTCGAGAAGAACCTTGTAAGGCAGATAGGACTTGACATCCTTATTCGGGGGAAGCAGGACGGAACAGCGCCGGTCGGTGACGTTCAGTAGGTCCAGCTTGGCAAATAAATCATTGAAAACGGCATCCGAAATCTTGCCGTGCAAAAGTTCCAAACATTTCTCGAATTGCGGGTTCATAAGGCTTAATTTAACTATTATTGGCTCTATGATGGATTGGATTCTTGCTGTCGGGGCGCTATTTTGGTTGCCCCTTGTTTTATGGTCGGCGCTCTTTCTCTGGGCGCGTTTTTTTGCCTATCCGATTGCCTTGAAACGCAAAATCCGTCTGGGAAAGACCTGGTGCTATGTCCCCGAATGGTGGTCAAAAAAGCCGCTTTCCCGCCTGTGCGTGTGCGGAGTTTTGGGCTTTCTCTATCTGGCTTCCGCTTTTTCCGTGGCGGCGACTCTTTACTGGGCGATGCTCTTTCCCGTCTATCTGCTGGTTTTCCCGTTTTTGCTTTGCCTGATAGTCGAGAAACCTTTTGTGGATTTTGCGATGAATCGCGTGTATCGGCTGGAAGTCAATGCGTATTTTTGGGAATACAAAAAGCAGGATGCGCTTTACCGCAAGTCCGGGCAAATGCTTTCGGAAGACGATTTGGCCGGACGCTCTGCCTGGGCCTTTCGCAAAGCGCTCGTGACGGCAGATTCCGAGAAGAGGCTTTTCAAGTTGCTGAAGGAAATGGCGAAACAGGAACTCGCCCTGGAAAAGGAAATATCCGCCTATGAAAACGCTTAGCCCACCGGATATTCGGAACCGCTTTCTGTATGCGGACAAGATGCTTCTCCTCGTATCGCGCACGTTTGCGCTGAACATCAACCGCCTTTCGGGGAATCTCCGGAAAACGGTACTGCTCGCCTATCTCTATTTGCGGATTGCGGATACGGTCGAGGACGATTCCCGGCTTCCCGTCGATGAAAAGCTTCGGCTCTTGAAAATGTTCGCGGATATTTTCCGGGACGGTTCCGACGTGGAAAAATCGACCGAGACTTTTGTTTCCGCTTTACCGGAGTATTTCCGCTCTTCGGAAAATCCGAATTACGATCTTTGTGAAAACGCCTTGACCGTTGTTCCGCTGCTTTGGATTTTTGATGCGGATTACGTGAAGCCCGTCTGCGAAACGGTCGTCGAAATGTGCGAAGGGATGGCGTCCTCGCTGCAATCGATGGAAGCCTCCTTGGAAAAAGGCTGGTTTACGCTCGAAACGATGCCCGAGCTTTCGCGCTACTGCTACTATGTCGCAGGGATTGTGGGCAAGCTTTTAACGCGGCTTTTTGCAGCGAAGAATCCGGCGATCAGCGGCGAGAGGCTTTCGAAAATGAAAACGTTCGACGTGAGCTTTGGACTTGCGCTCCAGCTGGTGAACATCATCAAGGACGTCCGGGAGGATTCCGAACGCAAAGTCTGCTTTGTCCCGGAAACGATTTGCCGCTCCCACGGTTTTGAAAATTCCCCGGCGATGTTCGGCCCGCTGACGGATAAAAAGGCCCGGGCTTCGGTGATGAAGGAACTTGTGTGCGAAGCGTGGAAACATCTGTCAGATGCGATTGAATACACGGTTCTCATTCCGCGAAGAAATCCGCAAATTCGCCTGTTTTGCCTGTGGCCGCTCTTTATGGCGGCGAAAAACCTTTCGCTGATGGGGGACTGCTCGCACCTTTTTGACAGAGAGAGCAAGGTGAAGATTACGCGGGCGGATGTGAAAAGAATCATCCGAAAGACGACGCTGCACTTTTACTCGAATTCCTGGATTCGGAAAAACTTTGAAATGTTGAGGGACGGAATATGAAGGAACGTTTTTGCCTGCTGAAATCGTGGAAATTTCACCTGGCTTTCATCTTCGCTTCGATTTTTATCGACCAGGCGACAAAGATTTGGGCTGTCGCCTACCTGAAACCGACTTTTGAAAATCCGCTGGGTCGCATCGTGCATGTCGTCGGGGATTTGCTGCAGTTCCGCCTGGCGTATAACACGGGAGCCGCTTTCAGCAGCCGTCCGCAGGACATTTTGCCCTTTCTTCCGCCGACGATTTTCTTTTTGCTCGTTTCCCTTATTGCGACTTTTGTGTTGATTTATTTTTACAGGTCCGTGAAACGGGACGATTTTCTGGTGCGCTTTGGCATTGCGATGATTCTTTCGGGAGCGATCGGGAACTTTGCGGACCGGATGCGCATCGGCAAGGTCGTGGATTTTATCGATTGCGATTTTCCGGATTTCATCATGGAGCGTTGGCCGACTTTCAATTTTGCGGATTGCTGCGTGACGATAGGCGTTGCGCTCGTTCTGCTTTCTCCCCTTGTCTATAAGCTTATCCACTATTCTCCGGCAGGTTCGCATGCAAAAGAATCCCCAACCGACTAATTCCGAATCGCCGAGCTTTATCGTTTCCGAAAAGGAGGCGAACGAACGCCTGGACCGTTTTCTGCAAAAGAAACTTTCGGATTATTCTCGCACGGACATCCAAAAGCTGATCGCGGAAAACCAGGTGACGGTTGCCGGGACGCCTGCCAAGAAAAACCTGCGCCTTTCGGAAGGGATGCTTGTCCAGGTCGCTGCGCTTCCCCAAAAGGAATCCTCTTCGCTCGAACCGGAAAAGATGGATTTGCACATCGTCTATGAAGATGACGACGTCGCCGTGATTTTTAAACCGCGCGGAGTCGTGGTGCATCCGGGAAACGGCGTTTCGAAAGGGACGCTTGCCGCAGGGCTTCTCTACCACTTCAAGGAAAATCTTTCGGCGGTGAACGGTCCGCTCCGGCCTGGAATCGTGCACCGTCTCGACAAGGATACGCCGGGCCTGATGATTGTAGCGAAAAACGACAAGGCGCACCGGAATCTCGCGCACCAGCTCGAAACGCGCACGCTTCACCGCAAGTATGAAGCCCTGATCTGGGGGCATCCGCGCGACCTTTCCGGGGAAATCGAACTGCCCCTTGGGCGCGATCCGAAATCCCGCATCCGCATGGCTGTCGTGAAGAACGGGAAGTTTGCGCGCACGCGCTACAAGGCGAAAAAATTCTTTTCCATCGCGACGCTGATGGAGTATGAGCTGGATACGGGACGCACGCACCAGATTCGTGTGCATTCCCGCTACACGGGACATCCGATTGTCGGCGACCCGGTTTACGAGGGACGCGAGGCTTCGCTTTCCCGAGTGCCGCCCCTTTACCGCGAAGTCGCGGAAGAGCTTTTGAAACTTGCGCCTGCGCAGCTTCTGGAAGCGGTTGAAATCTGCTTTGCCCATCCGCGGACCCGAAAGAAAATGTCTTTCTCCGTTCCGCTCGAAAAGCCGTTTGAAGATGCCGTCAAGCTTTTGGAAAAGGAGTGCCCGGAATCCGCTCCGACTTTTGACGAGGATACGAGCTTTAGAAATTTTGGCGAAACTTCGATTGAAAACCCCTATCTGGACGAACCGCTGGAAACCGAAGAGGAATACCCTTACGAGGAAGAGCCCGTGAAGAAACGCTTGACGCGGGCGGAACGCTTGGCGATGAAAAAGGTGCGGATTAAAAAGCGCAAGGCTATCGAGGCGGAGAAGCGCGAAAAAAAGGCGAAGCATGAAGCGGAAAAGCGCGGCGAAGTCTATCGGTCGGAAATCGTCACCGGGCATGAACCGACCATCGACCCTTCGTATCTGGAATAAAATTTTATCTTTAACCGAAAAAACTGGAGAATTTATGAAAATACTTCCGACTCTTGTTGGACTTATCACGGTATTTTACTTTGCCGCCTGTTCCGATAACGGTTCTAGCGCGGAGGCTTTTAATGCGGCAAAAGTTTGCCCGGAAAGCGGC
This sequence comes from Oscillospiraceae bacterium, assembly GCA_963660275.1. Classification (GTDB taxonomy): domain Bacteria; phylum Fibrobacterota; class Fibrobacteria; order Fibrobacterales; family Fibrobacteraceae; genus Hallerella. Next base: position 638 of record CAVKXR010000072.1, on the reverse strand, counting down.
CGCGGAACATTTGTCGATGAGCGCGATGGGCAGGAATACAGGTACACGACAATCGGCAACCAAGTCTGGATGGCGCAGAATTTAAACTATGCCGTAACGGATAAGACTTTACTCTATCCTCTAACAGGGGAGCAGGGGGATGTTCGCTTTGCCTGTCTTTACCCGGATGATAATTGCATGGAAAAAGGATTAGTTTATAGATGGTTGACTGCGTACTATGCTTGTCCAGAAGGTTGGCATTTGCCTCATTTTGATGAGTGGCAAAAAATGATTGATGTTTTAGGTGGCGATGAAGAAGGTGGTTTTCGTTTAAAGGCTTCATCTGGTTGGGTTGTCCTGAATCCTGGTGACGATGCAAATTGGAATGATGAGTGTGGCTTTAGTGCTTTGCCTTCGATAGCAGGAGAATTGTATGACGGACTGTATGCGAATTGGTGGTTGTCTGATTATGAACCGGATGATTCGGAACCTATAAAAGTGTGGGTTTTAAATTTTGATGGATACAGAAATTTTTACAGATTTAAGTACAATCCTCCAGACGATGATGCGTTTTTTTCTGTTCGCTGTATAAAAAATTGAGAAGTTGATAATGCATAAGGGTGGATTTTTCGTCTTCGTTTTTTTTTTTTTTTTCTTTT
>CAVKXR010000071.1:0-10542 GCA_963660275.1 Oscillospiraceae bacterium | reverse complement strand
GGGCAAGGGCGGAAAGTACGCAGAAATCCCAGTCTGCAAACGTTTGAAATCCCACCTCGACACCTACGCCGCCCCGAAATTCGGAAGGATGTTCCCGAAGATGGCGTCCCACAACATCCGTCTCCATCTTCGCCGAGCGGCAAAAGCCGCCGGGTTCGATCCGAAAGCCGCCCACCCGCACCGTTTCCGCCATTCGTTCGCCTCGAACCTGCTCATCGGCGGGGCGTCCATCAAGGCGGTCCAGCTGCTTATGCGCCACGAGGACGTGTCGCTCACCCTCTCCGTCTATGCCCACTTGCTGCCGTCCAACCTCGAAGCCTCGGTGGAAATCCTGTGAAGCACGTTTTACGCACACGACCAAAAATTTTGCGGACTTTCCCGACCGCCCCGACCTTTACACTTTATACGGCTGAAAACAGCGGAAACCCATATTTCAAGCGGTTTCCCTGCGATTTCACGGCAAAATCGGCAAGAGCCGAAAACTAGGGATTTATTTCTCGGAAAATTCCGAATCGCTTCCAAGGCTTGACCGCCCGATAGGCAAACGCCCCGACAAGCCCTCCGACAAGATCCGCGCACACGTCGCCCGCCGAGACGGAACGTCCCGGCACGAAGCTCTGGTGAAACTCGTCGAGAATCCCGGCGACAAGGCAAAGCCCAGCAGCACACAGAGCCATCACAAACGAACGCCTTTCCCACCGGGCATTTGCAAACCACAGACAGAAACACGCCCCGAGAACCGCATACACGCCACCGTGCATCAGCTTGTCAAAAGGAGAAACAAGCCATGTCATGCCGCTCCCCGGAATCGCCGACGTCCGAAAAATCATCGCGAGCAGGAGAATCCCGGGAATGTAGCGAAACAAGGGATAGTGTTCCAAAAAACCGTCAAAGTATTTCATAACAAGAATTTAGAAAATGCGAATATCTCCGCAAGAAATTTTCGGACAAATTCTATTTTAGGAAAATGAATTTCATCGCGCACTACGGCTCTCCCATCGGAAGCATCACGCTTGTAAGCGACGGCGAAAACCTGACGGGCCTCTGGTTCGACGGACAAAAGTACGATCGCGACACGCTCCACGGGACAAAGCCATCCGAAAAGAATTTGCCGGTTTTCTCTTCCGCCAAAAAATGGCTCGACATCTACTTTTCGGGAAAGGCTCCGAACTTTACGCCGCCCCTGAAAGTCGAAGGCTCCGCATTCAAGAAGCTGGTTTCGGAAATCATGCGGGAAATTCCGTTCGGCCATTCGACGACTTACGGTGAAATCGCCAGAGAAGTCGCACAAAAAACAAAACGGAAATCCATGTCCGCGCAGGCTGTCGGCGGAGCGGTCGGTCACAATCCGATATCTCTCATCATCCCGTGCCACCGCGTCCTCGGAGGAATCGGAAAGCTCACCGGCTATGCGGGAGGCATCGAACGAAAAATTTTCCTTCTTGAACTCGAAGGGATTCCGTTCAAGCCTCTCTAACGAAAAAGGCAAATTTTTCGCCTGCCCAAAACTTTTCTAGTCCTTGACGCAGCGGACCGAAAAACGATAACCCGTATTCAAATTTCTTCCAAAGTAAAAGCTTGACTGGTTTTCGCTGAAACCGCAACGATAGGCGTAACCGCCCACATTTTCATTTTCCGTTGCCGTCCAAAAATCCGTCTCGCTTCCGGCACTGTAAAACACACCGTCGGCTGGTCGGTAATATCCGGCTGGAAGCACTCCAAATCCGAAAGAATCCTGCACAGAAACCGTATCGTTCCACGCGTTCTTCGCATGCAGCAAAAGCGGATTCTCTACGAAAGAAGCAAGCGTTTCCCATTCGCCCTTCGTCGGAAGATGGTAACCCTGGGGGCATATCGAAAGGGCTTCTCCCCAATTATAAAGCCTGCCGTACTTGGCGCAGGAATCCGCGCTGTTCTCGTAGCAAGTTCCCAGCTTTTCATTGTTCAGGTTTTCCGCCATCCAGACCTGTTCTCCGATTTTGACCGTCCTGTAAACCCGCCCGTCATCCTCGAAGAAACCGAACAATTTTTCATCGTAGCAGATGCTGTCATGCGGACTAAAGAGCTTTCCGTTGCAGGAAAGGAGCGCAAGAATCGAATCGTTAGAACAGAAACTTTCCGCCGGGTTAAACGTCGAGCCTCCGCATAAAGCGATAACCGAGCCTTCAAGGCAGAAACTCTTTGCCGGGTCGAAAGGCTTTCCATCGCAGAACGCCTTGTACAAAGCAACCGTATCTTCCCCGCAAACCAGCATTACCGTGCCATCGCCATTGTCTGTAAGCGAGCAGCCCACACCGTCTTTGCCGTTTTCCCCATCCTTGCCGGATTCGCCTTTTTCACCGTCTGCGCCATCGATACCATCATTGCCGTCTAAGCCGTCTTTTCCGTTGAGAACGACGCCTATGGAATCTTCGCCGCACACAATTTTATATCCCGAACTATCCGAAAGCATTTCCGCTGCGCAGGATTTTCCGTCCAAGCCGACCAGCGTATCCAGCACAAACAGCGTATCCTTCAGGAAAAGCGAATCCCGCTCGATGACAAGCACCGTGTCTCTCACGACTAGCGTATCGCTTTCGCCATCCTTTCCATTCAACTCTCGCCACTTGCCGTCCAGGCAGTAAAAAAATTTTCCCGAGTCCGCGACAAAGAGCGCCTCTCCCGAATTTTCCTTTGCACATTTCGGAAAGCTTTCTCCATGGGCAAGTTCAGCGACACCCGGTTCTTCCATGACGGTTTGCGTTACATCGTCGCCGCAAGCGGCAAAAAGCGCAAGCGACCCGACAGCTCCGCCCAAAGACAGCCAACATTTTTTCATCGAATTCTCCTTTTTGTGGTTTTATAAAAGGTTAAAAGAAATGTAAGCAAAAAAAAAGCGCAGTCAAGACGTTTTGAAAATTTTTCCCATTTCGCCCGGTCAAAGCTTTCCCGATAGATTATATTCAAATTCATGAAAAAATTTCTTCCCCTTCTCGCCCTTTCTCTCTTCGCCTGCACAGGCAATTCGAACAAAGGCTCGGAACCGGATTTTCCCTCGCAGTCTTCCGACACGAATCTGTCATTAGAAGCCGCTTCGAGTAACTCCGAATTCTCGTCTGCCGAACTTTCCAGCTCTTCCTTGACAGAGGCCTTCGACACGGTAGGCGTTGAGACCGAATGGAACAAGGCACGCCTTACCTGGTATGAATCCTATCCGGACCCGGGAAGCGAAGAATGCATCGAATACAACGGCTGCCAGTGGGCGGGATATTTCGCCGCTCTCGACGGGCAGCAGACGGAAGAATGGGTCAAGGAAAACAACATCATCGCCGTCCACGAAAAGGATTTCGACACTTATCGCCTAAAAACTTTCCGGCTAAAAAAAAACGGTGCGGAAATCGACGCGGTGGTCTATGACATGTGCTCGGATGCGGATTGCGACGGCTGCTGCACCAAAAACGCGGGTTCGACGGGATTCCTCATCGACATCGAAGTCAATACCAGGGCGAGGTTCAACAACTACGGATCGGGCATCGTCGAATGGAAATGCCTCGACTGCGACGACTAGCATTTTTGCTAAATTTTAGATTCCTAACCAAGCGCAACTTTTTAATTGGAGATAAAAATGCGTAAACGACTTTTGACTGAAGGTGCCAAGGAACTCTCTTACGAAATCCGCGAGATTGTCAAGAAGGCAAATCAGTTGAAGGCTCTCGGACTGAAAATCCACTGGGAAAACATCGGCGACCCGATCGAAAAGCATTGCCAGCTTCCCGAATGGATCAAGGAAATCGTCGGCGATATCGTCAAGCAGAACAAGAGCTACGGCTATTGCCCGTCGAAAGGTCTTCTCGACACCCGCGAATTTCTCGCAAGCGAGACGAACAAGCTCGGCGGTGTGCAGATCACCGCAGACGATATCCTCTTTTTCAACGGACTTGGCGACGCCATTTCCACGATTTACAGCCTGCTGTCCATGACGACCCGCATCATCGGACCGTCTCCCGCCTACAGCACGCACAGTTCCGCCGAAGCTTCGCATGCGCACTCCTCCCCGCTTGTCTATCACCTGCGCCCGGAAAACCACTGGCTTCCCGACCTCGAGGAACTCGAAAACAAGGTCAAGTACAACCCGAACGTCGCCGGCATTCTCATCATCAACCCGGACAACCCGACGGGAATGGTCTATCCGATGGAATACCTGGAGAACATGGTGAAAATCGCGAAGGATTACCATCTCTGCATCATCTGCGACGAAATCTACAACAAGATTACATACAACGGTGTACATGCGCACCCGCTAGCGACTTACATCGGCGACGTTCCGGGCATTTCGCTCAACGGCATCTCCAAGCAATACCCATGGCCGGGAGCCCGGTGCGGATGGGCGGAATACTACAACCGCGATAAGGATCCCGAATTCGACGCGTTCTGCCGCGCAATCGACAACGCGAAAATGATCGAGGTCTGCTCCACGACCATCCCGCAGCTCACGATTCCGAAAGTCCTCGGCGATCCGCGCTACAAGATTCACCGCGACGCCCTCAACGAACAAATCGGACGCCGCAGCGCGCTCATCAACGAAATCCTCTCGGAAGTGCCGGAGCTTTACTTCAACCCGACCTACGGCGCATTCTACAACACGATAGTTTTCAAGCCGGGCGTTCTCAACGACCGCCAGACGCTCCCCGTCGAAGATCCGAAAATCAAGAGTCTCGTGGAAAAGTGGACGGAAAACGTTTCGAGCCTCGACTACCGCTTCGTCTATTACCTGCTCGCTTCGACCGGCGTCTGCGTCGTTCCCATCAGCAGCTTCTGCAGCGAACTCCAGGGTTTCCGCATCACGCTTCTCGAAGAGGACGAAGACGAGCTCCGCCTCGTGTTCACGAAGATTCGAGACGCGATCAAGGCTTATGTCAAGAGCGCCTAGGACGAAAGCAAAATTTATTTTACATTGGGCGGTTTCTCGAGTAACCGGAAAAAGAAATTTTCGGTTCCGAATGACCGCCTTTTATATATTTTCAAAAACGAAATTTCACAAGAAGGATCATTTCATGAAATCATTCCCGCTAGCTCTTTCCGCTGCCCTCGTCTTTTCCCTGTCCGCCTGCAACCAGGCGTCCGCCAGCGGAAAGTCTTCCGACGCGAAGCTCGACAGCCTTTCCGCCGAAGTCGAGACAATGCACGAGGAATTCGAAATCCTCAAGTATGGGCTTGAAAAGCGCGGTCTTTCCATCGATCAGATGAAGGCCGAGATGGAAGCGGACAACAAGGTCTGGGAAATCCCCGACGGCTTAAGTCCCGTCTATGGCAACACCAAGAACCCGCTCCTCACGATTGTCGAGTTCTCCGAATTCCAGTGCCCGTATTGCGCCCGCATCGCACCGGCCATTCACGACCTGATGGACAAGCACAAGGACGAAATCAAGTTCGTGTTCAAGCACTTCCCGCTGAGCTTCCACCAGGACGCTCCTGCCGCCGCCGCCGCGACCATGGCCGCCCAGGAACAGGGCAAGTTCTGGGAATACCGCTACGCGCTCGCAAGCCATAACCGCGAACTCACCCCCGAAACCTTCAAAAAAGTCGCGAAGGAAGTCGGTCTCGACATGGCGAAGTTCGAAAAGAGCATGGCTCTCGACTCCGTGAAGCAGGCGAGAATCAACGCGGACTTCCAGCTCGGCGTAAAGGTCGGAGTCCAGGGAACTCCCAACTTCTATATCAACGGCAAGCGACAGGACCGTTTCAGCCCGGATCTTGTCGAAAAGCTCCTGAAAGAAGCGAAAGAAGCCAAGAAGTAGTTTCTAGAAAAAACACCATCAAAAAGGAAAATACAATGAAACATCAATTTCTGAAGACGGCGTCCTTGCTCTTTCTCGGGCTTGCGACGACCGCTGCGATGGCACAGCGCCCACCGCGCATCGTCGTTTACAAGATGTTCGACGACCAGTATCGCCAGGGCGGTTTCGACTATACCTACGGCGGAAAGGGCGGAACGGTCACCATCACCAAGGAAGGTGGCTACAAGTCCAAGTCCGCGCTAGACATCAAGCTCGACCCGACGGACTACTCCGGCGCTTCCATCTGCCTCTACAACGAAGTTTTCGACTTGACCAAGTATATGCTCGATTCGAAGCTCGAATTCATGATCAAGGGCAAGAACGGTGGCGAACAGATGAAGGTCGGGCTTCTCGACGAAGAAGTTTCCGATGGGAAGAAGACCCAGGTGACGGTTCCGATGGCGAAGTATATCGAAGGCGGCGCCGTGACGAAGGACTGGAAGAAGGTTTCCATCCCGCTCGTCGATTTCCCGGATCGCGGTCTCTACTGGGACAACACCCGCAAGTCCGAATTCCCCGCCCGTATCGACTGGGACAAGATTGCGGAAATTCGCTTCTCGATTGACAAGGGTACGAATTCGAGCTTTGAAGTCCTTATCGACAACATCGAAATCGTCAAAGGCAACAAGAAGGCGAAGCCCAAGCCAAAGATCGTCTATTGGGACGAAAACAACGATATTATCGACGGTCCGAAGAATCCGGAAAAGCTCGACGGCAAGGCGAAGACTTACAAGACGTTCTACGAGAACCAGATCCGCGGATTCTCCTATGTCTATGGCGGACTTACCGCACAGCGCGAAGCAGAATCCAGGACTGCCGGAAACCCGGGCGTTCTCGCGATGTACATCGACAACAACGACTGGTCGGGCGTCACCTATTCGCTCGGCGAGGGCAATTACATCGACTTGAAGAAGTTCCGCGACAAGGGCGGTCTCTACTTCTGGATCAAGGGAAAGCTCGGCGGTGAAAAGATCTATGTCGGCATCCTCGACAACCAGGGTAACGACATCAAGAGCCAGACCAAGCTCAGTCTCGGCGACTGGATCGAAGGCGGAAAGATTTCGAATACCGAATGGAAGCTCGCCAAGATTCCTCTGAAGAAGTTCTTCGACAAGGGCAAGGCCTGGGATGCGAACAAGCAGGCGGAAGTCGCGAAAGACGTTCAGTGGGACAAGATCCAGGAAATTCGCTTCTCGGTCGGCAAGGGCGAGAACCAGGGCGAACCGGGCAAGCCCGCTCCCGTGACAATCTTTGTCGATCAGATTACGTTTACGGAGAATATCGACTGGGTGGATCCGGATCTCAAGTGGAACAACTTCAAGTCGAACGCTCCGGATCTCGTGATTTCCGATTTCGAAAGCAAGTTCTCGAAGGACAAGTGGGAACCGTCCAAGGGACCGAAGTCCGTGGTCGAAGTCGAAGTTCCTTTCAAGACAAGCCATCTCGACGGAAACAGCCTGAATATCAAGCACTTCCTCATGGCGGACTGGGTCGATGTCGTTCTCGACATGAAGAAGAACAACCGCCCGGCAACGGATCGCGACTGGACAAAGCACTGGGGCATCATGTTCGATGTCTATTCCGAAAAGGCGTGGCAGTCGATTACCGTGCAGGTTTCCGATGCGGGTAACGAAATCTTCGTCGCGAACACGGGCGTTCCCAAGGGTCGCACCACAGTGCTCGTTCCGTTCAAGAACTTCGGCAAGTTCCCTTACTACCAGCCGGCAGACGCCAAGGAAAACGGCGTGTTCGACCTGAAGGGCGTGATAAGCCTCGACTTCAAGCCGGGTGGAGAAGGTACCGAAGGCAACTTCGAAATCGACAACATCAAGCTCACGAACCAGCGCGAAGTTAAGCAGAAGGAACGTCCGAAGGTCATTCCGGTCGTCGTCAAGGGCGAAAGCGACGTGCTGAACCAGCATATTTCGGACGGACTCTTCGGCATCAACGTGGCCCTCTGGGACGGCGACATGCTCGACAACAAGAAGTTCAAGGTCCAGACATCCGAATTCGTGAAGCGCATCAACCACGGCATCATCCGTTATCCGGGTGGACTTCGCGCCGATGACGACCACTGGGAAGAAATCCTCAACAACAAGGACTGGATGGTCGATACGGACGAATTCCTCGACTGGCTGAAGAAGACCGGCTCGAATGCCATGTTCACCGTGAACTTCGGTTCGGGAACTCCGGAAGAAGCCGCGAAGTGGGTCAAGCACACGAATGTCGTCAAGAAGGCGGGCATCAAGTACTGGGAAATCGGAAACGAAATCTACGGTAACTGGCATCCGTATTACGAAAAGTACGGCAAGGACGGTGGCGAGATCTACGGCAAGCGCGCCCGCAAGTTCATCGAAGCCATGAAGAAGGTCGATCCGACGATCAAGGTCGCGGTCCTGGGCGTTCTCGAAGGCGACTGGAACGAAAAGGTCCTGAAGGAAACGGGCGATATCGCGGACGGTCTCATCGTCCACCATTACCCGCAGCATTACGGCGAAGAAAACGACTTCGCGATGCTCTCTTCGCCGCAGACCCTCCCGAAGATCTACGAACGTCTTCACAAGACGGTGAACAAGTGGACGAAGACCTTCAACAAGAAGGACAAGATCGAGCTCTGGCTCACCGAATGGAACTCCGTCGATTTCAACCCGGGTCCGCAGACTATCGCGGTCGAAAACGGTCTCTTTGTCGCCGACTACCTCGGTATGCTCGCTACGGAAAACGTCGATAACGCGCAATACTGGGATGTTCACAACGACATGACTCCGGAAGGCGGCGACTATGGCTACCTGACCCGTTCCGGCGAAGAATGCATGAACTGCCCGCGTCCGAGCTACTGGGCTTTCCAGATGGCTTCCGACGCTCTCCGCGGAACGCTCTACAAGACGACCATTTCGGGTGACGAAGAAGCTCTCCTCACCACATACTATACGGTGAACGGCAAGAAGAAGTCTCTCCTCGTCGTGAACAAGAGCCCCTACAGCGACTTCGAAATGAAAATCGACATTCCGGGATTCAAGGGCAAGGCGAAGGTCCAGGTCCTCGACAAATCGACGGAAACGCTGAAGGAAGGCTGGGCGAACGATCCGTCGAAGAAGGCGAAGACGGTTGACCTGTCGAAGCCGGTGAAGGTCGGAAAGCACAACCTCATGCTCATTACGATGGAATAGTTTCGAATCCTTTGGTTCCTAGATTCGGAAAAGTCCCGGCGAAAGCCGGGACTTTTTGTTTCTGAGCGAAGTTTACTGTTCTAGACAACCGCAAACTTTTAAATTGTACAGGAAAGGGATTCACCATGACCGATACCGTCAAAGACCGCGGAATCTTGAGCCTCTCCTGGCCACTTATCATCACGTTTGGAATCGGCGTTTTCCAGCCGATGATGGACAGCTGGTTTTTGTCGCGAACAAGCGAAAACGCCGCTGCCGGCGTCGGAGCGCTCATGCCGATACTCGGCACGATTTTCATGGCCATTCAAGCCTTTTCCCAGGCAGGCGCAAGCATCGCTTCGCAGTTCCTCGGAGCAAATGCGAACAGCCACGCTCGCACGACCATTACGATGGTTATCGTCGGAAGCCTGCTTTTGGGAATTGCGATGACGCTCCTCATCCTGCCATCTTCCACTTGGATTGTCCACGCCCTAGGCCTTTCCGGCGAAACGGCTCACTACGGGATCGAGTTTTTACAGGTCGTCTGCTTCGGATTTGTCTTCAGGGCCTTGCAGACTACGCTCACCGCACTCATCGCGACGCACGGTCTTACTATTTGGAATCTTATCGGGAACTCGCTCACCATTGCGCTCAACATCTGCCTGAACATCATCTTTTTAAACGGGCTGTTCGGATTTCCAAAAATGCATGTCGAAGGCGTCGCACTCGCCACGGCTCTTTCCTGGGCTTTTTCCAGCGGCATCCTCTGGTGCGTCTTGCGGTACAAAATCCACCACAAGACAAAGGCGCTCGATATAAGGCGTTCCCGAGCAGTTATCGGGGACTGGATTCGCATCGGGCTTCCCGCCGCCGCGGAACCGGTCAGCTTCCAGCTCTTCCAGGTTTTCATCACCGCGATGGTCGTCCACCTCGGAACGCTCGCCGTGACCGCCCGCGTCTTCAGCGCGAACTTCGCCATGTTCGCTGTCATCCTGGGTGTAGGCCTTGGAAACGGAAACCAGATTCTCGTGGCACATCTCGTCGGAGCGCACGATTACCAAAAGGCCATGCGCCGCACGACCCAGTCCCTTGCCGCCAGCTGCTCCGCAGGTTTCGTCGTCGCCCTGGCAGTCGCCCTGCTGGGACCGCACCTGCTCCGTCTCTACACGGACAATCCGGAAGTAATCCGGCTGGGATCGGCATGCCTCTGGTGCGATGTCATCCTGCAGCCGTTCAAGTCGGCAAATGTAGTCCTCACGTCGTCCTTGCGCGCGGCAGGCGATTCAAAGTTCCCCGCTATTTTCGGAAGCCTGATGATGTGGACGCTCGGGCTAGGTTCCGCGCTTTTTCTCGCGTTTGTCCTGGACTTGGGCCTTGTCGGGCTTTGGCTTGGCATGGCGTGCGACGAAATCTACAGGTCCTGCGCAAACTTCTGGCGCTTAAAAAGCGGGCGCTGGAAAAAGGCTACGGTCGTGTGAAGATAGCCTCCTGGAAATGAACGGTGGATTTTTAGGGATGAGGAGTCAGAGCTTAGTTGAGAGAACTTAGAGCTTAGAACTGCGGACATTTAAGTTCTC
>CAVKXR010000070.1:0-10683 GCA_963660275.1 Oscillospiraceae bacterium | reverse complement strand
AGTGAGTCTCATAATACAAAATGGATTCAAAAAGAGGGAAACAATAAAAAAATTCGCCGAGTTAGTATTGATGTATTTTACGGGATTGTGACAAATGACAGTCTTGGTTTTTTTAAGATTTGCAAAGAGTTGCCAAATATGATTCGAACTGTTGTAAAAAGTGAAATGTATTCATCGGAGAATGATAAAAACAATCAAGTATATCGTGAATTGATTGAGTCGATTGGTGAAGCTAGAGATAGTATCGATGATTATCAGTTGACGATGGCGTTATATGCGCTTGGCTTTGGAACGTATAAAGGATTTTGTTGATTTGTTGTTCATGTTGTTTTACATCTGGACTTAACATCCAACAAAATTTACGGCATCCTTTTGGATGTTCGCGCTTTGATGCATCGCCACCCGATAAAGTCCGGTTCGGATATTGCCGAATTGGCGAATGCGATTTGCAATCCTTGATTTGACGATGAGAATCTTAACATAGCTGTTTGTCGGGCTTTTTTTTTGTCGTCTAAAATTTTCCCAATCCTTTGAAAAGCTATTTTTGTGAAAAGTTTCAAAATTTTCAAGGTAGCCTTTATGATGATTCTTCGCGGTTCTCCTGCGCTTTCCTCCTTCCGGGAGCAAAAGCTCCTTGCCGATTTCAAGGCGGCATCCCTTCCGGTAAAGGACATCTATGCGGAATATGTCCATGTCGTCGATTTGGAGTCCGAGCTTTTGCCGGAAAAAAAAGGTACGCTCGAAAAACTCCTGACTTACGGACCTTCGCGCGAAGCGCGGGAACCCGAGGGGACGCTCTTTGTCGTGGCTCCGCGTCCGGGGACCATCAGCCCGTGGAGTTCCAAGGCGACGGATATCGCCCACATCTGCGGACTTTCCGAGGTGAAGCGCATCGAACGCGCTGTCGCTTACTACATCGATTTTAACGGAGCCGTTACGGAAGCGGTTTCGAAAGAAGTCAAGGCGAAAATTCACGACCGGATGACGGAAAAGGTTTTCCCGGCGCTTCATCTGCTCGATGTGCTCTTTATGCACGATGCGCCCAAGAAGCTCGTGGAAGTTCCCATCATGACCGAAGGCCGAACCGCTCTGGTCCGCGCGGACAAGGAAATGGGGCTTGCGCTTTCTCCGGCGGAAATCGACTACCTGGTCGAAAGCTTTACCGCGCTCAAGCGGAACCCGACCGACGTGGAACTTTACATGTTCGCGGAGATGAATTCCGAGCATTGCCGTCACAAGGTCTTCGGGGCGGAATGGACGATCGACGGCGAAAAGAAGGACCTGTCGCTCTTCCAGATGATCAAGAACACGTATAAGCTCCATTCGACGAACATCCTTTCGGCGTACAAGGACAACGCGGCGGTGATGAACGGGGCGAAGAAGGCGGGGCGCTACTATGCGGACCCGACGACGAACAAGTATGGTTGGCACGAAGAGGCGATTCCTATCTTGATGAAAGTGGAGACGCACAACCATCCGACGGCGATTTCCCCGTTCCCGGGAGCTGCGACAGGAAGCGGTGGCGAAATTCGCGACGAAGGTGCGACGGGCCGCGGATCGAAGCCGAAGGCAGGGCTTACCGGCTACAGCGTTTCGAACCTGAAGATTCCGGGTTATAAGCAGCCGTGGGAAAAGGATTTTGGAAATCCTTCGCGCCTAGCTTCTCCGCTCGATATCATGATCGAAGGTCCGCTCGGCGGCGCCGCGTTCAACAACGAATTTGGTCGTCCGAATATTCTCGGCTACTTCCGCACGTTCGAGGAAGAAGTCCCGTCGTCAAAGGGCAAGGAAGTCCGCGGTTATCACAAGCCGATTATGCTTGCTGGCGGTCTCGGAAACATCAAGGAAGAATTTATCGCGAAGGGGCATATCAATCCGGGCGATGCGCTGATTGCGCTCGGCGGACCTGCGATGCTCATCGGGCTCGGTGGCGGGGCGGCGAGTTCCGTTACGAGCGGTAGCGGCAACGAGGATCTGGATTTCGCGAGCGTCCAGCGGGGAAACCCCGAAATGCAGCGTCGTTGCCAGGAAGTGATCGACCGCTGCTGGGCGCTTGAAAAAGACAATCCGATTTCGTTCATCCACGATGTGGGCGCAGGCGGACTTTCGAACGCCTTCCCGGAACTCGTGAGCGACGGCGGACTCGGCGGAACGTTCGAACTCCGGAAAGTCCCGAACGACGAACCGGACATGAGCCCATATGAAATCTGGAGCAACGAGTCGCAGGAACGTTACGTGATTGCGGTTCCGCAGGAAAGGATGAAGGTCTTTGACGAAATCTGCAAGCGCGAACGTTGTCCGTATGCTGTTGTGGGAACGGCTGTCAAGGAACGGGAACTGAAGCTGACCGATTCGCACTTTGGAAATACGCCGGTGGATATGCCTCTCGACGTTCTTCTCGGAAAGCCGCCCCGGATGATTCGGGACAACCGCTCCGAGAAGCGTCCGCTCGCTCCGACTGAGGTTTTGAATTCCCAGCCGATCGCCGAAATCGCTAGGCGCGTTCTCGCAAATCCGAGCGTTGCCGATAAGACGTTCCTGATTACGATTGGCGACCGTTCCGTGACCGGCATGATCGCTCGCGACCAGATGGTCGGTCCGTGGCAGGTTCCTGTGGCGGATGTCGCCGTGACGACCGCGACGCTCGATTCTTACGAAGGCGAAGCGATGAGTATCGGCGAACGCGCCCCGGTTGCGTTGATTTCTCCGGCGGCGAGCGCGCGGATGGCTGTCGCCGAGGCTCTTACGAATATGGCTGCGGCCCGTATCGACGACATGGGACGGATTAATTTGTCTGCAAACTGGATGGCTTCTCCCAATTACGAGGGGGACGGTGCGGACCTCTATGAGGCAGTGCAGTCTATCGGGATGGAACTCTGCCCGGAACTCGGGATTACGATTCCGGTCGGAAAGGATTCGATGAGCATGAGCACCGTCTGGGAAGACGAAAGGGGAAAGCACAACGTGACTGCGCCTATCTCGGTTGTCATCAGCGCGTTTGCTCCTGTTTCCGATGCCCGCGGAACGCTTACCCCGATGCTCCAGCGGAAAAATTCCCGTTTGCTTCTCATCGACCTTTCACGCGGAAAGAACCGCATGGGCGCTTCGATCGCAGCCCAGGTTTTCTGCGAACTCGGAAATGTCGCTCCGGATGTCGATAGCGCAAAGGAACTCCGCGCATTCTTCGAAACGATCCAGAAGCTTAATCGCGAAAATAAAATTCTCGCTTATCACGACAAGTCGGATGGCGGCTTGTTCGTTACCGCTCTGGAAATGGCGTTTGCGGGACATGTCGGCGTCTCCCTGGATGTTTCCGCTCTGCCGGGAACCGATGTCGAAAAGCTCTTCAACGAGGAACTCGGCGCGGTAATTCAGGTTGCGGACGAAAATGTCCAGGCGGTGAAGGAAGCCTTTGTCGCGGTAGGTCTTGATGGTGTCGTAAGCGATATCGGAACGCTCAACGATTCGTACAAATTCACCGTCGGAGACTATGCGGAAGGCCTTTCGGAACTGCGCGCCATTTGGAGCGATACGACGCGTCGCATTGCAAAGCTTCGCGACAACCCCGAATGTGCGGAAAGCGAATACCGGCTGAAACTCGAACAGGATGATCCGGGAATTTCTCCGAAGCTTACGTTCGATGTCCGCGTGAAAAAGGATTATGCGAGCCGTCCGAAAATGGCGATTCTCCGCGAACAGGGAATCAACGGTGAAGTCGAAATGGCTGCGGCCTTTGACCGTGCCGGTTTCGAATCCATCGACGTGCACATGACCGACATCCTTTCCGGGAAAATTTCCCTGCGGGAATTCCGGGGGCTTGTAGCTTGTGGCGGATTCAGCTACGGCGACGTTCTAGGCGCAGGCGAAGGCTGGGCGAAGAGCATCCTCTTTAATGAAAAGGCCCGAAAGGAATTCGAAGCGTTCTTCCATCGCGAGGATACGTTTACGCTCGGTGTCTGCAACGGTTGCCAGATGGTTTCGAACCTGAAGGATTTAATCCCGGGCGCAGAACATTGGCCGCGTTTCGTGCAGAATACTTCGGAACGTTTTGAAGCGCGCTTCGTAAGCCTCAAGGTCGAAGAGACGCCCGCTGTGCTGCTCAAGGGAATGGCCGGTTCCGTGCTCCCGATTGCCGTGGCGCATGGAGAAGGTCGCGCTGAATTTGCAAGCCGTGACGCAGCCGAAGCCTGCCTGAAAACGGGACTTGTGAGCCTCCGCTATGTCGATGGCAAGCACGCTTACACCGAACGCTATCCGCTGAATCCGAACGGTTCGCCTTTCGGAATCACGGGCCTCACGAGCAAGGACGGCCGCGCGCTTATCATGATGCCGCACCCCGAACGCGTGTTTCGCACCGTGCAATACAGCTGGCATCCGGCGGACTGGGGCGAAGACGGTCCGTGGATGAAGCTATTCCGCAACGCTCGCGAGTTTGTGGGCGACAACGGTTAATTTCAAACCAAAAGCTTGTAAAATAAAACGTCTCGGTTTATGCCGGGGCGTTTTTTGTGGGAACTTTTACCTTTGGCCAAGACTGGATTTTCTTGACAAGGCGAATCTTCAACGAATCGCTTGGCGACTTAATTTATATTTTGTCCGTATGCCCGACTTTTCGCAAACTCCGCAAACGATATCGCTCCCGAAAATCCTCGACGACCGGGGAAACTTGAGCTTTATCGAGTCGGAGCGCCACATCCCTTTTAAGATTCGTCGCTGCTATTGGATTTACGATGTTCCGGGCGGGGAAATCCGCGGTAGCCACGCTTTCCGAAAACAGGAAGAATTGATCGTTGCGCTTTCGGGCAGTTTCGATGTATTGCTGCACGACGGGATGCATGAAGTCCGCTATTCGCTTCGGCGTTCCTACATGGGGCTTTATGTGCCGCCGCTGCACTTTCGCACGCTGGACAATTTTTCGACGAATTCCGTTGCGCTTGTTCTCAGTTCTACGGCTTACAATCCGGATGATTACATCTGGGACTTTGATGAATTCCGAGAGAAAGTTCGGGAGGTAGCATCGTGCAGATGATTCCCGGTTGCCGCTTTCTGGAATTTTCGAGGACGCGGGAACGCTCCGGTGCTTTGACGTCGCTTGAAAGTTTTAAGAACTTGCCGTTTGAAATCAATCGCGTCTTTTATCTGTATGATATTCCCGGCGGAGAAAACCGCGGCGGACATGCGCACAAGCTTTGTCACCAACTTTTGATTGCGGCTTCGGGCGCATTCGATGCGAAAATCGATGACGGGATTCGTTCGCAAGTCATCCGGCTGGACCGTCCCTATTATGGTGTCTATGTTCCCCCAGGAATCTGGGCCGAGGAACTGAATTTTTCCTCGGGTTCGATTTGCCTTGTTCTCGCTTCCCATGCCTATGACGAATCGGATTATATCCGCGACTATTCGGAATTTACTTTGTATGCAAAAAATCTCCGGGAGAAGAAATGATTCCCTATCTGGACTTAAAACGGGTGACGGAATCCTTTGAACCGGAACTTTCGACAACCGTCCAACGGGTTGTTAAAAGCGGCTGGTATATCCGTGGCGAGGAATGTGAAAATTTTGAACGGAAATTTGCCGGGTATTGCGGAACGGAATTTTGCGTTGGCGTTGCAAACGGTCTCGAAGCGTTGACTCTGATTTTCAAATCCTATATCGCGCTCGGACGCTTGCATCCCGGCGATAAGGTGATTGTTCCGGCGAACACGTACATCGCATCGGTCCTTTCGATTAGCGAAGCGTGCCTCGTGCCTGTCCTGACCGATCCGGATCCGGTAACCTGTAATCTTTCCGCTTCTTCCGTGGAACGTGTTCTCGATTCAAGCGTCAAGGCGGTTCTCGCGGTGGATCTGTATGGGCGCGCGATTCCCGGAGCGGAACTTTCCGAATTGGCGAAATCTCGTGGGCTGATTCTTGTCGAAGATGCCGCGCAGGGACATGGCGCAATGGAAAATGGAAAGCGGGCCGGTTCGTTTGGCGATGCGGCGGGATTCAGCTTCTATCCGGGAAAGAACCTTGGCGCACTCGGCGACAGCGGAGCGGTAACGACGTCGGATGCGGAACTCGCTCAAATGGTGCGGACGCTCGCCAACTACGGAAGCGAACGGAAATATGTGAATCTTTTCAAGGGAATGAATTCGCGGCTAGATGAAATCCAGGCGGCGGTTCTTGCGTATAAATTAACTCGCTTGGATGCGGATAATCTGTGTCGCACGAAAATTGCGGAACGCTACCTGTCGGAAATTCAAAATCCGGCTGTGGTGCTGCCCGATTCGGGAAAATCCGGTGAGCATGTTTGGCATATATTTGCCGTTCACACAGGGAATCGCGAAAGGCTTCAGACATATTTGAAGGATTGCGGAATCGAAACGCTGATTCATTATCCGATTCCTCCGCACAGACAAAAAGCTTACCGGGAATTTGCCGATTTGGAATTTCCCGTCGCCGAGGAAATCGCAAAAACGGAACTCAGCCTTCCGCTGTATCCGCAAATGACCCGTTCCGAAATTTCCCAAGTCATCGAGGCTGTCAATGCGTATCGCGAGTAAAGTCCTGCGAAAAATCTGCGCAGCGTTTCGGCGTTCTTTTTACCGGTTGATTTCGGATGCGAGAATTGCAGGGAGACCGCTTTGCGCTGCACCGGTTCTTTCTCAAGGAGCGGGGACGGTTTCGTTTGGGAAAAACGTTCATGTCGGACTGGATTACGATACGGATTTTTGGACGTCTTGCGTGTTTCTGAATCCGCGGAACCCGGAATCGAAAATCGAAATCGGAGAAGGTTCCTGGGTAGGCAATCACTTCGTCGCCATTTCAGAAGGTCCCGGAATTTTCATCGGGAAAAATGTTCTTATCGGAACGCACGTCGAAGTTTATGATTCGGATTTTCACGCGGTAAATGTTCGTGACCGCTTGAAGAGCGAGGCAAAACGCGCTTCCGTCAAAATTGAAGATGGTGTCTGGATCGGGAACAACGTAACGATTCTCAAGGGAACGGAAATCGGGGAACATTCCGTTGTCGCCGCGGGGGCGGTTGTTTCGGGCAAGTTCCCGCCGAATGTCGTGCTGGGAGGCGTCCCGGCAAAGGTTATCCGACAGATTGAATTTTGCGACGAGGTTTCCCGATGAAAGAAATTTCTATCCGACGTTACCAGGAAAATGATTCAGCAAAGTGGAATGAATTTGTACGCAATTCCCGGAACGGTCATTTCCTTTTTGACCGAAACTATATGGATTATCATGTGGACCGCTTTCCGGATTGTTCGTTTATCTTTTCCCGTGGCGATGTCTGGTGCGCCGTTCTCCCGGGGACGCTTTCTTCGGACGGCGTGTTCAGTTCCCATGCGGGGCTTACTTTTGGCGGTTTTGTTATCGATAATTCTGTCGGTGTTTTGGACGTAAAATGCTTTTTTGAATTGCTCGATGCGGAACTCAGGAATCTCGGAGCGAAAAAGGTTATCTACAAGCCGCTTCCCTGGATCTATGCGAACCGTCCTTCGGAAGAGGCTCTGTATTGGCTGTTCCGCAGAGGGGCGAAACTTTCCACCCGCCTGATTTCCAGTACGCTCGACCCTCAATCGATGCAGCCGTCTTCCAAGAAAAAGTACTATTTGCACAAAGGAAAACGCGAAGGATTGATTTTTTCGGAGTCGAAAGATTTCGGCAAATTTTGGAACTTGCTGGATAATTGCCTGATGGAAGGCCACGGAGCGCATCCCGTCCATTCCAAGACGGAACTGCAACTTTTGGCGGATCGTTTTCCGCAAAACATCCGACTTTTTACCGTGACAAAGAATGACGAACTTCTTTCGGGAAGCGTTGTCTATGTTTCGGGGCCTGTCGCCCATTCGCAGTATCTTGCGAGTTCCGCAAAAGGGCGCGCTTTGCACGCAATGGATTTCTTGATGCTGAACGAAATCAACTGTTTTCCCGAACAGCGTTTTTTTGACTGGGGAACTTCTTGCGAGGATGGGGGAAATGTTTTGAACGAGGGACTTGCGCACCAGAAGGAAACCTATGCGGGTCGCGGTGTCGTCTATGATATTTACGAGTATGATTTATGAAACAATCGGGCTTCTGGAAAGAATCGGCAATTTCCGCTGTGGCGACTTTTGTTCGGATCGCCGCTTCGTTTGTGACGAATAAGTTTCTCGCTGTTTTGGCTGGACCTGCTGCCTTTGCCATTATCGGGCAGTTGCAGAATCTGGTAAGCATCGGGCAGGGAACTTCTTCGCTCGCTCTCCAGAACGGCTGGGTAAGCCTCACCGCCCGCTATAAGAACCAGGAAAAGGAACTCGGTCCGATTTGGCGCGGCGGCTTTCGTCTGAGCGTGTATGCGTCGATAGCTTCGGCGATATTCTTTGTACTTTTTGCCTTTGTCGCTCCGCTGGATTCGCTCTTTCCTGGTGTTCCCCGGCGCTATATGCAGGCGGCGATTCTCTTTGCGGTTCCGGGATTTGTCGCATTGACCGTTTCGATGGTTTCGTCTGCGGTGATGAACGGCCTTTCGGATTATCGGCGTTGGGCGGCGATTACGATTGGGACTTCCGTGTTGAACTGTCTATGGGTCGTTTTGATGATCCAGACAAAATCGCTTTCCGTTCTCGGAGCGGTGGCGACGCAATCGGTTCTTTCCTGCTTTTACGCGCTGTTTCTCGCTTGGAAGGGCGGCTTTACATACAAACGATTTTCCGCCAGGCTCAAACCGAATTTCAGGATTTGGCGCGGCTACGCGCTGATGGGAATTGTCCCGATGGTCGCTTCGCCTGTCCTGTATTTTTTCGTCCGCTCGTTCCTGGGAAAATCCTTTGGCTGGGATTTCGCGGGACTTTGGCAGGGCGCTATGCGGATTTCGGATTTTTTTAACGTCGGATTTTCATCGATTTTGGGAGTCGTGCTGCTTCCGCGGCTTTCCTCGGCTTCTTCGTCGGAAGAGTTTCACCGGACGCTGAAGCGCCTTTTGGCTTATGTCCTTGCGCTTGCGTTTGTCGCCGTTCTCGCGATGTCTTTCTTGCGGGATGTGCTGATCGTTTTCGCCCTTTCCAAAGATTTCTTGCCGCTGTCCTCGCTCGTCCCGATGCAGTTTGTCGGGGATTTTTTCAAGGCGGGATGCTGGTGCCTGGGAATGGCGTTGATCGCGCGGAAGGAAACGCTCGCCTTTCTTTCGGTTGAAATCGGAGCGGATATTTTGTTTGCCGTCTTGACTGTCTTGGGGGCGAACCTTGTGGGATACCGCTCACCGTTTATCGCCTACGCTGCGGAAAATTTCATCTGCTTTCTTACCTTGGTAATCGTTCTTCGGAGGCTTTCATGGAAGAACCTCTAGTTTCTGTACTTCTTGCAAGCTACAACCATGAAAAATATGTGGAAGCCGCCGTGCGTTCCATTATGAAGCAGGAGGGAGTCGCGTTTGAACTTTTGGTTATCGACGACGGCAGCACGGATTCCAGCCCGGAAATTTTGGAACGGCTTTCCAAAGAATTGAATTTCAAGTATTATCATCGTCCGAATAAGGGCTTTGTCCCGACTTTAAACGAACTGCTTTCGGAAGCCCGCGGCAAATATTTCTGCACGTTTGCTTCGGATGACATCATGGCTCCGGGAAGGCTTTGCGTACAAAGTAATTTTTTAGAAAATCACCCGGAAAAGATGGTGTGCTTTGGACTTATCCAGTTGATGGACGGCGAAGGAAATTTGGCTAATTCGCCGGATGCCCGCTATCTTCGTTCCGTTCCCGAAGTGACTTTTGAAGAATTTTTCCTCGGAAAAAAGGAATTGCACGGTTGCTCGGAAATGCTCCGCTTGGAAGCTTTCAGGAAGTTGGGCGGATATGATGAGAGCTTTCCATTTGAAGATTTTCCGCTATGGTTAAAATTGTTAAAAAAATACGGTTCTGTTCCTGTACTTCCCAACGTTTGTACTTATTACCGCTGCCATGGCGACAACATGTCTTCGGATGGCGATTTGATGTATGGAACTTTTTTAGAAGTCTTGAAACTTTATCGGGATGAGCCTCTCTATCGAAAAGCGCAAAATATCTGGAAATCCCATTGGTTTTCCAATTTGGCTTTTCATCATAAGAAAGAGGCCTTTTTTCGATTGCCGCAGTTGGCTTCATTTTCCTGGCCGTTCTTGAAGAGGTTCCCGAAATTGTTGATTCCGCGATGCCTTTTAAAACGCTGATTGTCGGTTAAAAATTTTACGCCACGTCTTTCGAAAACCGAGCAACCTTAAATTTGTCCTTAGAGCGAGAATAGCCACAAGAATTTTTGCGATGGGCTTGGGCAGATTTCTATACAGCCATTGCCGTTGTCGAATATTTTTTTGCTGTATCGAGGAACGCCAGCTGCTTGAAAAATGATGGATGGCGAGAGTTGCGGAAGTCTTCTGGATTTTTCCGTTGATAAAACTTTTTGGGGAAAAAGTGTCTTCGGGAAAAACCTCCAGCTGAAAATCCTGAAAGCTGTTTGCCATGATGTTTGGCAGAACGATGTTGTCTATTTCGGTTTCCTGGTAATGGAAAGGATGAGTCTTGTAATAATCAAGAGCCTTTTGGATTGGTGGAAAATTTTTTTCTGCTCCAAAAATGGCTCCTTCGATGCGGCTTGATCCGTTTTCGTATCCAAAAAAATAAGAGCGTTTCAGCAGAGAATCAAAGCTCTTTAGAATTTCTACATCGCAGTCCAGATA
>CAVKXR010000069.1:0-10885 GCA_963660275.1 Oscillospiraceae bacterium | reverse complement strand
GGGATAAAGACTATCACTTGAGCCGGAGCGGTTTCGCCGAGGAAGGGAGCGTTTTTGATGCGAGCTTCCTTTACGGGCTGTATGCCGGCGCTTTTTTCGGAAAGTTTTCCTTTTTGCTTTCTGCGGAAATTTACCGGCCCAACCTTTTTGTGAACGACAAGGATATCCACGCCGATTTTGAACTGCCCTACGTGATAACGGAATTTTTGGAAATCGGTTACTGGATAAGCGAAAAGTGGGAAATCTATTCGGGCGTCGCGAACATTTTGGGTGACTTTGAAGGATGGCATTTTTCGGCTCTCGGCGGCGTCCGCTTTTACTGGATTTAGCGAATCCTTGAGCCAAAATTTTCTATATTGCGGCTTGTCTTTGTAAAACCATCTGAAGGTGTTCTATGGGCAAAAATCTATACCAGAAAGTGTTTGACAGCCATGTCGTATCGAAGCTTCCGAGCGGCCAGTACCAGCTGTTCATCGGGCTTCACCTCTGCCACGAAGTGACCAGTCCGCAGGCTTTCGCGATGCTCCGCGAAGAAGGTCTCAAGGTCAAGTATCCGGAACGTACCTTTGCGACAGTCGATCACATCATCCCGACGACGGCAGACGCGCGCAAGCGCCCGCTCGCGGATCCTGTTTCTGAAGACATGCTTTCCCATATCGAAAAGAACACGCATGATTTTGGCGTGCGCTTCTTTGGCCCGGAGACCGGGGAGCAGGGCGTCATCCACATTGTGGGACCGGAAGAAGGCGTGACGCAGCCCGGCATGACGATAGCTTGCGGGGATTCCCATACGGCGACGCACGGAGCTTTCGGTGCGGTCGCATTTGGAATCGGAACGAGCCAAGTGGCCGATGTCCTGGCGACGCAGACGCTCGCGATGAGTCCGCTCAAGACGCGCCGCATCAAGTTTACCGGAAAGCTCAAGCCGGGCGTAACTGCAAAGGATATCGCCCTAGCCTACATCGCAAAGCTCGGCGTAAACGGTGGTGTCGGATACGCTTACGAATTTGCGGGTCCCGTCATCGACGCGCTCGACATGGAAGGCCGTATGACCGTCTGCAACATGGCGATCGAAGGCGGGGCGCGGGTCGGTTACTGCAATCCCGACGAGAAGACTTTTGCGTTCCTCAGAGGCAAGCCCTATGCGCCGAAGGCGGAGGCTTGGGACGAAGCCGTCGCCTACTGGAAGTCGGTGGCGAGCGATCCGGACGCGACATTTGACGATGAAGTGGAAATCGATTGCGACAAGCTTGAACCGATGGTCACGTGGGGCATTACGCCTGCCCAGGCCATTCCGCTGAACGGCAATATGCCGAAGATCGATTCTTTCCAAGGTTCCGAACGCAAGGTCATTTCCGAAGCTTATGAATATATGGGCTGGGAAGAGGGCGGAAAGATGCTCGGTACGCCTATCGATGTCGCCTTTGTGGGCAGCTGCACGAACGGTCGCTTGCCGGACCTGATTGCCGCAGCGGAAATCATGAAGGGGAACCATGTCGCTCCGAATGTCAAGATGTGGGTCGTTCCCGGTTCGATGAAGATCAAGCTCGAAGCGGAAGCGCTCGGCCTTGACAAGATTTTTAAGGAAGCAGGCGCCGAATGGCGCGAAGCGGGCTGCTCCCTCTGTCTCGCGATGAATCCCGACAAGCTCAAGGGGCGCGAGGTGAGCGCAAGTTCTAGCAACCGCAATTTCAAGGGCCGGCAGGGAAGTCCGACCGGTCGTACCATTCTCATGAGCCCGATCATGGTCGCCGCAGCCGCAATCGAAGGCAAGGTGACCGACGTCCGCAAGTATATCAAGTAAGGAGCGATGTTATGCTTACACCGATTGACATTGTAAAAGGTTCCGGCGTCCCTCTGCGCGGAAACGATATCGATACGGACCGTATCATCCCGGCGCGTTTTCTCAAGTGCGTCACGTTCGACGGTCTTGGCGAACATGCGTTCGCCGATGACATCGCCGGCCTCGCCGCCCAGGGAAAGGTTCACCCGTTCCGCGACCCGGCCTACAAGAACGGTTCCGTTTTGGTTTCCAACAGGAACTTCGGTTGTGGATCGAGTCGCGAACATGCGCCGCAGGCCCTCAAGCGTTGGGGAATCCGAGCGATCATCGCCGAAAGCTATTCCGAAATTTTCTTCGGGAACTGCGTCGCGATAGGCATTCCCTGTTACCGGGTTTCGCACGAAGTCGCCGACAGGATTCTCGCTTGGATCGAAGCGCATCCGTCGGAAGAAATCGTCACCAGCACGAAGGATCGTTCTCTGAAAATGGGCGACGAGACGATTGCGCTCGAACTTGCGGACGGCCCTCGCGGACAGTTTCTTGACGGTTCGTGGCACGCTCGCGGCGTCCTCCTTTCCAATGCGGACAAGGTTACGGAACTTGCGAAGAATCTTCCCTACATGAAATTCCTTGCTCGTTAATTTGTATGTAGTTCAACGGGGCGGACTCGCTTGTCGGGTCCGTTTTTGTTTTAAAATTTTCGGCCCAGGATCCGTTCCCAGAATGCGGAAAATTCTTTTTGGGAAACGGTTCCGTTAAATACCAAAAGTTCGTATGCTTCACCGCGCCAAGCGTAACGGACAGAGGATTCCGCAAATCCGTTTTGCCGGTAGAAGTTCTTTCTTCGGATGCGTTCAGCGCAGTTCGCTTTTTTCGGGGAAACGGTTTCGACATCGACGATGATTTTTTCATTGGGATGCCGCTCGGCCATCTGTTTTAGGATTTGGGAACCGTATCCTTGTCCTCTTAATTCGGCAGGGACCGCCAGGTAGAGAATGTTCGTCAAATGGGAATCCGTAAACGCATTTAAAAATCCGACAAAGATGTCTCGATTGAAAAAGGCGAGAAATTCGCGTCCGTGGGCTGTATCGAGAAGATAATTCAAGGGGATTCTTTCGTTTGCGGGGAAGGCCTGTTCGTAAAGTTCCTTGACCGTAGAGAGAATTTTGCTTTGGGGAGTGATGGTTTCGATGTGCAACATGGCTTTAAAATAGACTTTTCGACATATAGCAGAAAAGCATCCTTACGGATGCTTCCTTTCAGCGGGAAAAGGGACTGATTCGCTCGCCGTTCCCGCGTTGCGGCGTCTCGCTCACCCTTCGGGCTTGCCAGCTCTGCCGTCAAGTCCCTCCGTCGCTTTTCGCACCCGCTTCGCTTGTGCATAAGCGTCGTCGGTCGAACCTTCTTCTCGGCTTCGGTCCCTTTTCGACATCTAACAGAAAAGCATCCTTACGGATGCTTCCTTTCAGCGGGAAAAGGGACTCGAACCCTCGACGTTCAGCTTGGGAAGCTGACGCTCTACCAACTGAGCTATTCCCGCGACAGCACAAATATAATAAATCTTCCCGGTCTTGTAAAATGCCGCTAGCGGAAAATCGAAAATTTTTTATCATTGAGGCATGATTTTTCGTTTCGGCTCACTCTTGGCATTCCTTGTGGCTGTTCTTGCCATAGGGGCGTGCTCTTCTTCGGATTCCTCGGCGCACAAAAAATCCTTCTGGCAATCGTTCACCGACTTTTTCAGCCCGAGCGAGGAGCCGGAAGGCGACGGGGAACTTTACCGGGAACTTGCCGAACTGGACCGGGAAATTCACGAAACGGAATGGAAGTATTCCCGGGAAAACCGTCCGCAAAAAAAGTCTCGCTATAAATCCTATCTGGTAAAGCTTCGAATGTCGAGGGATTCGCTTGCGGATGTCATCGAAAAGGGCGCAAATTCAAGTTCGCTTCCGGCTTCCAGTTCCAGCGTGCTTTTCGTTTCCAGTTCCGGCGTTCTTGAAAAGGCGGTTTGCAATGCGGATTCGGTTGTCGTCACCACGACCGTTACGCGATTTGTACACGATACGGTTTTCGTTCGGGATACGGTTTTTCTCCGCGATACGCTTTTCTTGAAAGATTCAGCGCCTCAGACGCTTCCCGCAGGAACAAATTGATTTCCGAAGATTGCCTATAAATTAATTTAGACAGGTGCTTATGCTAAAAGAATTCGCTCCGGCAAAAATCAATCTTTTTTTGGATATCCTCTCGAAACGTCCCGACGGCTATCATGATTTGGGAACGCTCTTCCAGACGGTCGCCGTTGGCGATGATCTTTTCGCCGAAGAGGAAAAAACGCCCCGGATAACGGTCCGTTATAATATTCCGCAAGCCTATTCCTTGGAAGAGGATCTGGTCTATCGGGCTGCGAAACTTCTGCAAGAAACCTTTGGCGTGAAATACGGT
This sequence comes from Oscillospiraceae bacterium, assembly GCA_963660275.1. Lineage (GTDB taxonomy): Bacteria > Fibrobacterota > Fibrobacteria > Fibrobacterales > Fibrobacteraceae > Hallerella. The sequence continues at coordinate 6,660 of CAVKXR010000069.1, read as the reverse complement.
GCGAGCTTTTATCTGGAAAAGAAGATGCCGCTCGGCGCGGGACTCGGCGGTGGAAGCGCCGATGCGGCTGCCGCTCTCCGGCTTTTAAATCGACTTTGGAACTTGAACCTTTCGCCGGAAGAACTGGAAAAGTTCGGAGCGAAACTCGGAGCGGATGTGCCGTTCCTTGTTCGCGGGGGAACCGCTCTCGCCGAAGGAATCGGGGATGTTCTGACGCACTTGGAACCTTTGGAACTCCCGGATGAGGCCGCTCTGCTGATCGCTACGCCGAAATGCTCGGTTCCGACAAGGGCGGCGTATGCGGGCTGCGTGCCTTCGGGAAATTCTCGCTGGGAGATTTTCAGGCAGTCGGATTTTCAAAACTTCCGGGATTTCGCCTTCAACAAGTTCGAGGAAACAGTTCTTCCGCAGTTCCCGCAGATTTCCCGGATGAAGCTCTTGCTTGAAAATGCCGGGGCGGAATTTGCGCTGATGTCGGGTTCGGGAGCTTCTGTTTTTGGCGTTTTCGACAAGAAATCCCAGGCGGAAAAGGCAGCCCGCTTGGTGGATGCCGAGGCTCGCTTCGTCGCTGTCACTCGATTTTTTTCCGGGATTTTTTTGACGATGTCTTGCGGACTTTCTAAAGTTTTGCTATCTTTGTAATCCCCTTTGGGGTATCGTCAAGTTGGTAAGACAACAGATTTTGATTCTGTTATTCGTTGGTTCGAGTCCAGCTACCCCAATAGGTTTTTAATTTTCTTTGGAGATAAAATGCAGCTTACAACACTCAAAGCAACCTCGAGAGTAGCGGGATCGTCTCGCGCAACTGTCCGTCTTCGCAAGGCGGGCCAGATTCCGGCGGTCTATTATGGTAAGGGTCAAGAGGCGGTAAGTATTAGCGTGAATGCCCAGGATGTCGCGAAAATTCTCGCTCCGGGCAAGCGTTATACCCTTCTGGATCTTGAAATTGACGGCAAGGCGGGAAATCCTGCGGTCGTCTATTCCTACCAGAAGGACTCCATTTCCATGCGCATCGAACATATCGACTTTCTGAAGATCGACGAAGCGACTCCGGTAACGGTTCGCGTTCCGGTCGTTCTCGAAGGCCTTCCGGTCGGTGTCAAGAACGAAGGCGGTCTTTTCTCCCAGATTACGCGCTTCGTCAAGCTGAACGCTGTCCCGGAAAAGATTCCGGCAAACGTCAAGCTCGACATCTCCGCTTTCCATGCGGGCATCACTTTCTATGCGAAGGATCTCAAGCTCGAAGGCGTCGAATTGGCGTCTCCGGCTCGTACGGTCATCTTCACCATCTCGACAAAGGCGAGAGCGGCGAAGATCGAAGCGGCGGAAGAAGCCCTGTTGGCAACGAACGCACCTGCTCCTGCTGCCGCTGCAACCGATGCGGCTCCTGCCGCAGCTGCTCCTGCTGCCGACGCGAAGAAGTAAATCTTCTTTTCAAATTTCAAAAAAGGCTCGCTTTCAAGCGGGTCTTTTTTTTGCTTTTCTTCAAAATCGCAAACGTTACAGTGAGGTTTTCCCCGAATTCCGATAAAAAATCGGACTTTGAAAATCCGATATCAAAAGGGAAGTGGAATTCTAGGGATTTGCGTCCGCACAGCAGCGGAAACCGACGAAATTATACTGGTTTTGCGGGTAAAAACTGTATTTTGTGTCGGTGCACTTGCTCTCGTTTTGCGTGTCCCAGGCTCCGCCGGCGACCAGATACCTGTTCGGCATTTCCTTGGCCGGCGTATCCGTCCATTCCCACAGGTTTCCGTTCATGTCGTACATGCCATACCAGCTGCGGCATTCTTCCTTGCGCCCGGCGCGCCGAGCCGACTTTGTGTTGGTGTTGCACTTGAACGGCTTGTAGGAAGAACCATACGAATAACGGAATCCATCCTTGCCCTTGCAGGCGATGGACCATTCGTCAAACCGGCAGAGACGTTTTCCTGCCTGTTCGCAGAGTTTTACCGCTTCGTCGTGGGAAACCATGTCCTTGACGACCGCTTCCGGCTGGTTTGGGTATTCGTAGGCATCGACGCAAACGGTTTTTCCGTTTACGGGAACCGGGTAAGCGTTCTTGCCGCATACGTTGTCGCTCGCCATGTCGTAATGGACGCTTTGCCATGCGGAACGGTTCCCAGCGGAATCTTCGGCAAAGTAAAAGACGTCGCCGGTCTTGTTGTAGGTGACGGGAGCGGTCAATTCCTCGATATGGGCGGTGTCTCCGATGGAATAAAATGTCTTGCACTTGATTTCGTCGCACTTGACTTTCAACTGGATAGGTTCGTAGTAACGCCCGGTCGGAGGGACGATTGTCGCTTCGGGGGGAATGGAGTCGCGGTTTGCGTAGGCGATGCTGTCGGCCTTGCGAAGGCTGTCCGCTTTTAGGATGCTGTCGCGCAGGGCTTTTCGGGCTTGCTCGATGCTGTCCCGGTTTACTTTTGGAGTGTTCTTCGGTTTGCTTTTCGCCTCTGCTTTGGGCTTCGGGGCGGAGTCAAGCGTTTCTTCCTGAACTGTCGGGAGCGTGTCCGGGCTGATGACCGAATCCCGTTTTTCCGGGACATTTGGAGTTTCTGCCTTGTCGATTTTCGGCGTTTCCCGCCTTTCGTTTTTTATCTTCGAAAGTTCGCACTGGACGATAAACAATGCGGAAAGAAGAAAAATCATCAGGATCAGGACAGTCCAGCGGTTGCGTTTTTTCTTGCGGTTTTCTCGAAGATTCTTATTTTGTTCCATGGAAAAACTCCGGTAAAAATCGTCGCTATTTTTTATTTGATGAAGAGCTTTCGAAAAGGTCGTGCCAATGGCGCTTGATTTCCTCTTCGACTTCTTTGGGGCTGAGCTTGCGGCGGAGAGTGGTTCGGTAGGCGATGGAGATGTAGCCCGTTTCCTCCGATACGACGATGACCAGGGCGTCGCTTTCTGCGGCGAGGGCTATCGCTGCGCGGTGGCGCATTCCGTAAGCCGAATCCTTTTCGGAGGAAATTGTCGGGAGAGGCAGGATGCAGCCGGCGGCGACAATCGAGTGGCTGTTGAGGATGACCGCTCCGTCGTGCAAAGCGGAATTGGGAAAAAAGAGAGCTCTCAAAAGTCTGGAGCTGATGCGCGCATTGAGAAGTTCTCCCGTGTCTGCGTAGTTGCGGAGACCTACGCGGTTTTCGAGAACGATGAGCGCACCGAACTGGTTCTTTGCCAGATCCTGCACCGCTGTGCTGATTTCGCTTGCTACCTTGTCGAGACCGCTCTGGTGGAAAAAGAGCGTTTTCAGGTTCATGCGTGCTGCGGACTGGCCGATTCGGGTAAGCGCTCCGCGAATTTCCGGCTGGAAGAGGATGACGATGGCGATAATTCCTAACGTCGCCAGGTTGCTGAGAATCCAGACGACGGTGTGCAGTTCCCACCACTGCGCCAGAAACCAGACGATGAGAAGAAGCCCGCCGCCGATAAACATCTGTACGGCACGAGTTCCTCGAAAGAGCAGAAAGACGTAATAGGCGACAATCGATACCAAAAAGATGTCGAGCAGGTCGGCAAAGCGAACATCGATGACATCGAACAGCTTAAACAGATTCATGGCGGAACGCCTTGAGAAGTTTTAGCGATTCGGTGGCTTCACGCACATCGTGGACTCGGATGACGGTTGCTCCGGAAAGCGCGGTCAGAATTCCGGAAACCACCGTGGGAATCAGTCGGTCGCTGGTTTCAAGCCCCGGAATCTTTCCGATGTAGGATTTTCTTGACATGCCGTAAAGGATGGGGAAGCCCGTTTCGACAAAGGTTTCGACGTTTGCGATTAAATCCAGGTTGTTCTGGAGATCCTTGCCGAATCCGATGCCGGGATCGAGGCAAATCGTTTCCTCTTCGACGCCGAGTTCGGTTAATTTGTGCGCAGCCTCGAGAAGGGCGGTTTTTACTTCGAGGACGACATCGCTATATGGAGAGAAGTCCTGCTGCATCGTGCCGAAATTTCCCCGCATGTGGTTGAGAACGCTCGACGCATGGGTTTCCGCTATCGTCCTTGCCATGTTCGGGTCGAATTCCAGCGCACTGATATCGTTTATGATATGGGCTCCGGCCTTCATGCTTTCCCGCGCGACTTCCGACTTGACCGTATCGATGGAAATCCAGAAGTTCCGTTGCGAAAGAAGCGGGACTAGCCTTTTTACCAGTGGAACGACCCTTTCGATTTCTTCCGCAGCGGAGACGGACTTGGCTCCCGGACGGGAACTTTCCCCGCCGATGTCGAGAATTTGCGCGCCTTCGTCGAGCAGTTTCTTGGCGTGTTCGTATGCTGCGTCGAGCGTGTTGTGCTTTCCGCCATCAAAAAAACTGTCCGGCGTGACATTGACAATTCCCATGACGCTTGAGACCGGAACTCCCGAAATAAACGATTCGCCGATTTTCCACGGGTTCGTTCGGACTTTTCCCAGATAGTCGCAAAACATGCTAAGCCTTTTCTCCTTCGGCTTCGGGGGCTGGCGTTGTCGGAACGATTTGCGTCGGGATGTTTTCGGGACGTCCCGGATCGGGAGGAGGTTCCTCCTCCTTGCGTTCCTGTTCGCGTTTTTTCGCCATCTGTTCCTGGAAAAGATAGGTGCGGCTCTTTTTCGTGTGGTCGAGCTTTTCGCCTGCGACGACGCGGTCGATTTCGTCCCGGTCGAGAACTTCGTATTCGAAGAGGGCGTTTCCCAGGAGGTCGAGCTTTTCGCGGTTTTCGGTGAGAAGCTCTCGTGCTTTTTCGGCGAGACGTTTGACCAGGCTGTTGATAGCCCCGTCAATCGCTTCCGCCATTTTTTCGGATATTTCCTTGGGCTTGCTGATCTCGCGTCCGAGGAAAATTTCCCCGTCGTTTCGGCTGTAGCAGAGAGGCCCGATTTCATCGTCAAATCCCCACTCGGTGACCATCTTGCGGGCGAGTTCCGTGGCGCGGGCTATATCGTTGGACGCTCCCGTGCTCTGGTGGTTAAATACGATGAGTTCGGCGAGCCTTCCCGACATGAGAATCATGATATTCTCTTCGGCGCTTTCCTTCGACATGGAAACCCGGTCGCTTTCGGGAAGCGACATCGTGACGCCTAGAGCGCGTCCCCGGGGGATGATCGTTATCTTGTGCAGCGGGTCGGCGTGTTTGCAGAGAAGGGTCATCAGGGCGTGTCCCGCTTCGTGGAATGCCGTGTGCCGCTTTTCCTCGTCCGACATGAGAAGCGTTCTGTGTTCCGCTCCCATAGCGAGCTTGTCGCGGGCTTCTTCGAAATCTTGCTTGGTCACTTTCTTGTTGTCGAAGCGAGCGGCGAGAAGGGCCGCTTCGTTGATCAGGTTTTCGAGCTCCGCCCCGGCGAGACCGGGGGTTCCTCGTGCGATGTCCTTGACATCTACATCGCTTGCCAGAGGGACCTTGCGCTTTTTCAGGTGGACTTTCAGGATTTCTTCGCGCCCGACCAGGTCCGGCAATCCGACCGTAATCTGCCTGTCGAAACGCCCCGGGCGGAGAAGCGCCTTGTCGAGAACATCCGGGCGGTTTGTCGCAGCGATCAGGATGACGCCTTCGTTTGCGCTGAAACCGTCCATCTCGACGAGAAGCTGGTTCAATGTCTGTTCGCGTTCGTCATGTCCGCCGCCGAGGCCCGCTCCGCGCTGACGTCCCACCGCGTCGATTTCGTCGATGAAGAGAATGCAGGGAGCGTTTTTCTTTCCCATATCGAACAGGTCGCGGACGCGCGCGGCGCCGACGCCTACAAACATTTCGACAAAATCCGAACCGGACATACTGAAGAACGGAACGCCCGCTTCGCCGGCAACTGCCCGGGCGAGAAGCGTCTTTCCGGTTCCCGGAGGCCCGACCAGCAGAGCGCCTTTGGGAATGCGTCCACCGAGCGCATCATATTTTTTCGGGTCTTTCAAAAACTGGACGATTTCTTCGAGATCCGCCTTGGCTTCGTCACAGCCTGCGACATCCTTGAAAGTTGTCTTGGTCTTTCCGTTTTCGTTCAGCTGGCGAGCCTTGCTCTTGCCAAACGAGAACATTCCCATGCCGCCTTTTCCGCCGCCGGCCTGGCGCGCCATCATATACCAGAAGAACGCGATGAGGAGAATGGCGGGGAGAAATGCGAAAATCCGGTCGAGCCAGCTGGTCGTTTCGTGTTCCACCCGGACCTTGATGTGTTTCGTCTTTTCCCAGTTGTCGATCTGTTCGCTGGTCAGGTTCAGGACGTGGCTTGAAAAGGCGACCGTATGGCTGGAATTCTGGTTGTTTCGCGCAAGCTTGGAAAGGAATCCCGTTTGCTTTTCGCTTTTCTCGATTTCTTCGGGCGTCATCGTGCGGGTGCCTTCAATCATGATGCCGTCGAGAGTGCGCTGCAATTTCAGGCTCTTGATCTCCGTCGTCGAATCGTTCATCATCGCGAAGAAATCCGTCCGCGTGAGGTCTAGCGAAGTATCGTCATTGTAAAGGCGCATAAAGAAAAGCGCCATCAAAAGCATCGTCGCTATCAGGAAAAAGTTCCTGTTGTGGAATGCCGAAGGCGCTTTGGGCTTATTACTCATAAGTTTCCTTTATCAAGAGGAGGAGTCCCGCCGATACGGAGGATTCGGTGTCCCTTTGAAAGGAGAGGAATCGAATCTCTTGCGAAAAGCGGAACGCCATTGTCTTCGAACCATTTTTTGAGCGTTTTGGGC
>CAVKXR010000068.1:0-11002 GCA_963660275.1 Oscillospiraceae bacterium | reverse complement strand
GAATTAAGGATAGAAAACATCCAACCCGGTGATTACCTACGGTTAGGTGGTACAGTGGGATACAATTATTCCGGGAAAATAGATACCGTACAGTCTGCATTACATGTTAAGGCACTTTACTTAGATTCAGTTTCAGAAAACTTAAATGGTCTAACTATGGGCGGGGTTGCAGGAACATCTTATAGAGCAATAGTAAAAGAATCTTTTGGGGCTCTTTCTATTGATACTGTTTACATAAACAGAGCCTACAACGCAAAAACCTATAGTATAGGGGGAATAGTCGGTTATAGCGATTCCAGTCTAACAAACAGTCATAGTTTGACATCAATAAAATCATTTTATGTAATGAGAGCCTTTACTAAAAACGGAGAGATTCCTATAGCATCGTTAGCAGGATACTTAGGCGGTCAAATATCAAGTTCCTATGGAATAATTCTTTTGGGAGATGATACTACTCGTACTTTTTATAGCGGTAAGTCGTATTATGCAGGACAATATTATAGTGTTGCAGGCTTGATTTGGAAAAGTGGTTCTTCTAGTTCTATTTCCAATTGTTATTTTGATAAAACGTTGCTTAGTGATTCAGTTTCAGCGATTCTTAAAAATAATTCGTCTTCCGTATTCAATGCCACCGGCAAAACCACTGCGGTCATGCAATCCGAATCTTTTGTAGAGACTCTTAATACGAACGCCGGTCTTGACGACGATAGCGGAATGTGGCAATACTGCGAAGGCAATTACCCGATTCTTGTAAGCGAGGGAACCTGTGAAGAGTTTTACTCGAAATACGGATTGTCAAGTAGTTCCAGTGCTGAATCGTCTAGTTCAACTTCTGTTGAATCTAGCAGTTCCGAAGCAGAATCCAATCCTTCGTCCAGCTCTGCGCCGACAGTTTCATCCAGTAGCGTTCCTAGTAGTTCGGCTGTTGAATCGTCTTCAAGTAACGCAATGTCTTCTTCCTCCGAGAACGCAGGCAGCTCTTCCTCAAAACTGGTTTCGTCCTCCTCGTCAAACGCAAATAGCAGTTCCTCTTCAAAAGAACCGGACGCTATTTGGAAAACCGTACAGCCTTCGTTCCATCTCGCGGTGAAAGGCATGACCGTCACACTGTCCAACACACAAGGAGGCGTAGTCCGCATCTTTGATGCGCTCGGTCACCTGGTCGCCTCCAAACCGCTTGCCGGACCAACGACGAGCATCACGCTACAGGCTCCGGGAAACTACATCGTTCGCATAAACGGAACGAGCCGGATGACAACCTTAAAATAGGGGCAAGGCATCATGTCAAATCCGAAAAAAATTCTCTTTTGGCCTGATGTCTATAAAGAACAGGGCCACTGGCTCCCTACCCTCGCATGGGCAGATTGCCTGGATTCAATGAAAGATTCCAACGATGAAAAATTGTTTGACATTGAATACATGGGCATCGCCGATTGCGAGGAATTGATTCTTTCTTACAATCAAAAGAACGGGACGGATTTTAAATACAGCAACATTTTCTATGTTCCCGAAGAGACAAAGGAATCCATTTATCCTCCCGGCTACACAAATGAATGCCGAACAACACCGGGAAACAGGTGGAAAACGGACCATATATGGGCTTTGGCCTATGCGGGATTTGACAACAAGGACAACATCGTCAAAGCCGGCGCCCCTAAAAATTCTGTCATGTACAAGAATGCGGTCGAATTTAGGGAAAGATGGAAGAAAATCAAGCCGAACTTGATGGTTTCCGGTTATTTCACCGCACTGGAAACGCTAATCATCTATTACCATCACAAATTCAAGTCCGATGTCTTTACAAGCAAGACGAAATTCGCCATTTCCACAACGTATCTTCGGCATCCTAACGAAAATCCCGCTTCACGCGCTTTACAGAATTTAATGGCGTTCACGCCAGACGAACAAAGAAAACTGATAAACATGGTGGCAAAGGATAAATGCGACCCGGATGAATATATGGAGGATTACGGGATGACTCCCGAACAGTTTGTAGAACCGCTAAGGAGTTTTCCCGAATATATTCCATGTCCTAAAAAATTCGACTACGCCCACTATGCTCACGGAAATCTGGTCTCGTATGGGGAACCTTGCATCACCAAGGAACTGGAAGGGATTGAAGACGATTCCTCCGGAATCCAATGGGAAGAAATTCTGGGCAAGGATAAGATCATCTATGTGACAGCGGGTTCACAAGTGCTCGACTACGCCGAAAGCGCCTTGTCCTTGTTTATGGCGATGATTAGCGCGATACAGTCATCGGACATGAAAGACTATCATCTGATTCTATGCGTGGGATCGACACTCATTCAAAATCACTGGGACGAATATGAGAACGTAACCGTCTGCGGTTGGGCTCCACAAAGGCAGATTCTTCAAGCGATTGCCGAAAAGAAAGAAAAGAACAGCTGCGCCATTATCCATGGCGGACTTGCCACGATCAAGGAATGCATCTATTACGAAGTTCCGTTCCTTGTACTGCCGCTAGGAAAAGACCAGATGGACAACGCCCTAAGGCTGGAAGATTGCGGAATCAAGAATCGATTCCATATCGAGTACATAAAGCCCAAATGCTTGCGGTATTTCATCAACCAGGTTCTGCAACATTCTACAGCTAAAAAAATAGCCCGGTATGCATTAGACAAATAATCCAGCTAGCAGACAAAAATTTTAAAAAGCATTAAACCAATCCGCATCGTTTTCTTCCGTTTTCTAAATTTGAAAGCGCTATGCCATACAACTTGACTCAAGGCGGCATTTTTAAAAACATTGCCGTTTTTTCTGTTCCTTTTTTCATTTCCTATTTTCTGCAAACGCTTTACGGTCTCGCCGACCTTTTTATCATCGGGCAATTTGAAAGTGCCGAAGCGATTACCGCAGTCGCTGTCGGAAGCCAGGTGATGCATTTTCTGACTGTCATCATCGTTGGACTTGCGATGGGGACGACGGTTCTCATCGGGCGTGCAGTCGGGGCGAAAAATTTTCGGAGCGTTTCGCGCATCACCGGAAACACGATTACTTTATTCGGAATCCTTTCCCTAATTCTCACCGGGCTTCTGCTCTTTTTCTGCAAGGATATTGTCGGTTTGTTAAAGACGCCGCCAGAAGCCTTCGATGGAACCGTTCGCTATCTGCAAGTATGCTTTGCCGGGATTCCTTTTATCATTGCCTACAATGTCATCGCTTCCGTTTTTCGCGGAATGGGAGATTCCAAGCATCCGATGTATTTTATCGCGCTTGCATGCCTCTTCAACATCGCTCTGGATTACGCGTTCATCGGGGGATTTCGCCTGGGAGCAGAAGGTGCGGCTCTCGCAACGGTCATCGCCCAGACGCTGAGCGTCGCTGTTTCCTTAATCGCTGCGAAAAAATCCAGGTTTGGCGTACAGGTTTCCAAGCGTGACCTGCGCCCGAACAAAACAATTTTTCGCGGGATTCTCGGCATCGGCGCTCCGGTCGCCGCACAGGACGGATTCATCCAGGTTTCCTTTCTCTTCATCACGATGATAGCGAACAGCCGCGGTCTTGAAATCGCCGCAGCGGTCGGCATCGTCGAAAAGATTATCGGTTTCCTTTTCCTCGTTCCTTCTTCAATGCTTTCGACTGTTTCGGCAATCGCTGCGCAGAACATCGGAGCCGGAGAATCGCTCAGGGCAAAAAGGACGCTCTGGGCAGGGACCGCCATCTCCGCGGGATTCGGAGCCGTTTTCGCCATCGGCTTCCAATTCGCCTCTGCGCCTGTGCTGACGCTTTTCACCGATGACGTTGCGGTCATCCGATACGGCACGGAATACCTGCGAACTTACGTTCTCGACTGCCTCGTCGCCGCGGTGCATTTCTGTTTCAGCGGATACTTCTGCGCCTGTGGACTTTCCTTTATTTCGTTTATCCACAATGCGCTTTCCATCATCATCTTCCGCATTCCGGGAACATGGCTTGCCGCCAGATACTTCCCCGAGACGCTCGCTCCGATGGGACTTGCCGCCCCCGCGGGTTCGCTGTTTTCCGTTGCCGTGTGCCTTATCGTTTATCGGATGCTCGGGAAGCGCAAGCCGAAAGTTTCTTCCGGTTGAATTCGACGCAATCCGCATAGCGCGTTCCTGACCCGCCGAAAATATCGAGCGAACTGCCGATGGTCAAATCGACGCGGTCTTCCGAAATTTCGCTGCACCGGACCAAGTCCAAAATGTTTTTCGCACCGCCGGCGTATGTGACGGGAACAGGGCTGTTCTCCGCGAGAAAGCGTATCAGCGGCTCGTCCATTCCTTTTTCCAAGCCTTCAACATCCGCCGCATGGACAAGAAATTCATCGCAATAATCGGACAGAGTTTCTAGAAGTTTTGCGGAGACTTCGGAATCGGTGACGGTCTGCCAGCGATTCGTCGCCACGTTCCATCCGGCTACCGTCTTTCGGCAACTCAGGTCCAGGACGAGCCTTCCTTTCCCGACCGTACGGGAAAGCTCCTTGACCCTCTCCAGGTCAAGATGCGCGCCATCAAAGATCCAGCTCGTGACAATCACATGGCTCGCTCCCGCAGAAAGAAACTCCTGCGCATTCTCGGGCGAGATTCCCCCGCCGACCTGAAGAGCGCCCGGGTAAGCGGAAAGAGCCTTCTTGGCCGCATCCGCGTTGCCCTTTCCGAGCATGATCACATGTCCCCCCTTCAGACCATCGCGCCTGTAGAGGCTCGCGTAATAGTCGGGAGACTTTTCGCTCGTAAAATGCGTCAAGGGCGTTTCGGCATCGGAAAGCGTTCCGCCGACAATCTGCTTGACCTTTCCTTGGTGGATATCGATACAGGGACGAAAAAGGGTCATGCCGATATTATAGAAATTGGTGGGATTTTGGTTGAGTGGTTAGAACGGAAAGCGGGACGGTTGAGCTTAGTGAATAGTTGATAGTTATTAGTTGTTAGTTGAGAGAAATCAGAAGACAGGAATCAGTTGTTTGAAGGGAAGCGGGATGCGGTAAGAGGGATGCGGGGACCTCTGAGCGGACTTTTATTTTTAGCGGTCATCTTGGAGAAATTGCTATAAATAAGTCGCTTAATGTGTCATTATCGGGCATAGACTCGGCAAGCTCGCTAACTTGTCATTGTCGGGCTTGACCCGACAATCCCTTATCTGAAAGGCGATTCCCCGGTCAAGCCGGGGAATGACATTGTAGCGAACCGGAATGACACCGTACGCTCGCTTCCCAAAAGCTTAAACGTCCGCGGCTCCTCAAAAAAATCAAAATCCCGTGATGCTCCAGTCAAAAACCAGCCCGTCCGCACTTTTGAAACGCCCGCGCCAAAAGAAGATTTCACCGCCGAGCATAAGCTTCGCCGCCTTTCGTGCGAACCATCCGTCAAAATTTTCGAGCATGGAAAATTTTTGGCGAGGCTTTGACATATCAATCGAAAGCGTATCCGAAGAATCCCGCCAGACAATCTGGAGCGGAGCCTTGGGAAACGACTTACCGCTATACGGCTTGCCGTTTTCGAGAATTTCCCGGGGGAAGAGAACCTTAGCACCTTCGGACGACCGATGGATGACGTAGCCGAAAGGTTCCCCGTCAGGAGAAAGCCCGAGACGCCCGGCATAGGCTCCACGGGTCGCTTCGCTGATGTTGAAAGCGCGCCGCGCGATATCCGTCGCATTTCCATTTTGCCATGTATGTTCCAGATAACCGTAACCTTTCACTTCGACCGTGTCGCTGTTATAAGCGATTTTCCCCGAGACCCTGCCATAGGGAATCAGCACGACTTCTCCATAGCTTTTCCCGGAAATTTCCCACTTGCCGTCGCCAGGAACCTTTCCCGCAAACGCGCTTTGGAATGTCACGTCGAGCAAGAACCTTCCGTTTTTGTTTGCCGTAAAAAGTACGCGATGCCCTTTACCCGGCATCCCTTCCATCAGATATTCCTCCTTGATGGAGATGCGCGTTTTCGCCTTGTCCTCCGTATAACGCTCCAGCGGATACTGCCGCCCGACGCTGTGATTTTTCCCCTTGAAATTCTGGAACGAAATATCGCAGCCGATTTTTTTTCCGGATGTCGGGATGTCGAGCGAAGCGTAATTGACATAGGCTCTGGTCCCGTTGTCGAATACGAAGACATAAGTCCACGCTTCGGTCGATTTTTCGGACTTCATCGCCTTGGCGAGAAAATCCGAATCCTTCGTATTTCGGACAGCGCCTTGCGGAACCTTGATATTTTTGGATTCCGCCGACACCACACCCACAAAAACCAGAACGAAAAAGATCCATTTTAAACTACGCATAGAACTTAAAATAGAAATTTGAACGAACAAAAATTTTAAAAAGTCTATTTCTAAAATTTGGGAATCAATTCTATGCAAGCCTTTAAATTTTACTTGCTATATTTTTACAGAACAAGTTCAATTCAACAGATTGGAGGTTTCATGAACTTGAAATTATGGGCTAGCGCAAGCGCCGTTGCCGTCGCAACCGTCTTCGCACAGGATTATTATGGAGAAGAACCGACAGCGGAATCCGCGCCCACTTCCGTGGAAACCGTTGCCGCCCCGGCACCGACAGCTCCCGTGGCAGAAGTTTCTTCCTCGACACCAACTCCCGCTGAAACCGCCGCTCAGCAAAGTTCGGGCGACCTGATGTCCAAACTGGACGTACTCCGCGGAAATTCCTACAACTTCGTCGGAAACGAACTTGCCGCAACAACCATTGGCGACCAGCTCGCCTATCCCTACATGAGGCAATCGGACAGTTCCTGTATGTGGAACCGACAAGCAGCCTAGGCTATGTCGCCTTCAACAAGGGACTCACCTTTTACGGCGGACTTGACAATTCCATGGGAACGGTCGGCCTTTTGACAGTCGGTGTCGCAACGCCCTCTTTCGGTGTCGGCGTGGATATCGGACTTTCCAAGAACTTCCTCACCGAAAAGCCGAAGGGCGGTGACGACCAGAAGACAACGCTTGTAAACCTCGGCGACGATATCGGTGTCACATTCGCCATGCCCGTAGGCGCGTATGCGTTCTCCGTCAAGGCGGACTGGCTCACGACAGCCGACGAAGAAACAACCGACAATGTCGAAAACGATCGCTGGCAGCTCTCCCTTTCCGGAGCGTTCACCAACTCGCCGAGCGCAAGCACTTTCGGTTGGACAGCCGGTGCGCAGATTCTCCGCAACGAAGAAACAACGGAAACAACCGTGGGCGGCAATTCGAGCAAGGTGACCTCTCCGAACAGCCGCATCGAAATCGATCCGTACTTCAACTTTGCCATGCAGGTTCTCGCTAACGACATGGCCCGCGTCATGATAGGTTCGAACAACATGCTCGCCGTCCAGATATTTGACAAGGGCGATGCTGCGGATGCCGGAACATTCAAGGAACACATGGAATTCGGTCTTCAGGTGACGCCGAACATCTGGGCGGATGTCGCCATCACGGAAAACTGGCTCGCCTTCGGCGGCCTGTCCCACAACATTCTGCTCTTCGGTTACGAAAACGTGAAGTACAACGACGATTCCGAAGCGACCTTGATGCAGCTGCATTCTTCCGAGACGAAAGCCCAACTGGGTCTCCGTTTCCAGTGGAAGATGCTCGCGATGGAAGCAAGCCTCGAAGATGTCATTTACAAAAAGACTTTTGCCGCGGCTTTCAACGGCGAAGACTTGCTCGCCAACCTGGGATTTTTCCTCAACTTCTAAGGAGATTTCAACATGAAAAAGACAACGATTGCGATTTTGTTCCTGCTTTTTGTCTCCTTGTTCGCTGCCTGCAGCGCCGATGCGGTAAGCGGCCAATACAACGGTTCGGGCATCGTAAACAACAGCGGCTACGTAAGCGATAGCAGCAGTTCGGCGGACGATACCGACAATTAGTTCGGACATTTTCCAAAAGCAAAAGTCCTCGGATTTTATTCCGGGGATTTTTTATATTAAAGGCGTTTCAAAAAAAGGACATCTATGATTAAAGTCGGAATTTTAGGCTATGGAAATCTCGGACGCGGCGTAGAATGCGCGGTCAGAAATTCAGAAGACATGGAACTCGTCGCCGTATTTACACGGAGAAATCCGTCGTCGGTAAAGCTTTTGACAGAAGGCGTTCCGGTTGTCGAAATTGAAAAAGTCTTAGACTGGAAAGAAAAAATCGACGTGATGATTCTCTGCGGAGGCAGCGCAACGGACCTGCCGAAGCAAACGCCCGAATTCGCCAAGCATTTCAACGTCATCGACAGTTTCGATACCCATGCGAACATCCCGGAACATTTTGCTGCGGTCGATCTTTCCGCAAAGGCTGCCCGAAAAGTCGCCATGATTTCCGTCGGCTGGGATCCGGGACTCTTTTCGCTCAACCGCGTCTATGCCGATGCGATTCTCCCAAAAGGCGAAACCTACACGTTCTGGGGAAAAGGCGTTTCACAAGGCCATTCGGATGCGGTCCGTCGAATCCGCGGCGTAAAAAACGCCAAGCAATATACGATTCCCGTTGAAAGCGCACTCGAAGCGGTCCGCAGCGGAAAAGCCCCGAAGCTTTCGACCCGCGAAAAGCATCTCCGCGAAGTCTTCGTCGTTCTCGAAGCGGGCGCCGACGCGAACTCCGTCGAAAAAGAAATCAAGACGATGCCGAACTATTTTGCGGACTACGATACGACAGTCCACTTTATCGGCGAAGAGGAATTTCAAAAAAATCATTCCGGCATGGCGCACGGAGGATTCGTCATCCGTTCGGGAAAGACAGGCCTCCAAAGCGAATTTACAAACGTCATCGAATACAGTCTCAAGCTCGATTCGAACCCGGCGTTTACGGCAAGCGTCCTCGTGGCATACGCCCGCGCGCTCATGCGCTTCTACCGGGAAGGTTCGTTTGGCTGCAAAACGGTCCTCGACGTTCCCCCGTCCTATCTTTCCCCGAAAAGCGACGAAACGCTTCGCCAGGAGCTTCTCTAATGGCAGAAGAGACGATTCAAATCCAATACCTCGACGAGACAATCCCGCGCCTCGAATATATCGGCGGAAAATCCGACTGGATTGACTTGCGCGCCGCGGAAACGGTCCATCTCCAAAAAGGAGAATTCCGGCTGATTCATTTGGGCGTCGCCATGAAGCTTCCCAAGGGATTCGAAGCGCATATCGCTCCGCGCAGTTCCACGTTCAAGAACTGGAAAATCCTGCAGACAAATTCCGTCGGCGTCGTCGATTCGAGCTACTGCGGCAAGGACGACTGGTGGAAATATCCCGTCTATGCGACAGAAGACGTGACAATCGAAAAGGGAAGCCGCATTGCACAGTTCCGCATCATGGAAAACCAGCCGAAAATCCATTTTGTCGAAGCGCCTCTCGAAGGCGAAAACCGCGGAGGCTTTGGAAGTACGGGGACGAAGTAGAAACCTACTCGCTTAAAAATTCCAAGAACTTATCGTAAGGTCCCGAAGTTTTCTCATCGGGACTTTTTTCAGCGGCGCCATCTCCCGTTAACTTATCCGCAATGAATCCGCGAAGACGCGTGTAACGGTGCTGCATCCGATTGTTCCGAATCGCCTCGTCCAAGGCTCCGTTTCCCGAAAGGACCCAGACATGTCCCTTGGCGCGCGTAATTCCCGTGTAAATCAAGTTTCGCTGCAACATGCGATAGTGCGAAGAATCCAGCACGATGACAACCGCCGGATATTCGCTGCCCTGGCTTTTGTGGATGGTGCAGGCGTACGCAAGGGCGAGTTCTTCGAGATCGTCGCCTTCGTAACCGACCAGATGCCCTTCAAAATCCACCGTGATTTTTTGCGGCTCCTTTTCCAGCGCGATGATTTTTCCGATGTCGCCGTTAAAAACATTTTTTTCGTAATTGTTCCGAACCTGCATCACGCGGTCTCCACGCTTCCAGGAAATCCCCCGCGAATCGAAACCTTTTGGCGCATCGTTCAAAAGATTCTGCAGAAAGGCGTTCAGTTCCACGGTTCCCAGCGGTCCTCTGTGCATCGGAACCAGAACCTGCAAATCCCCGGCGGATTTTTTCAAGAATTGCGGAATCTCTTGTGTGACAATTTCTGACAACCGATTGAAAGCGTCTTCCGGATTTTCAAACGGAATATAATGGAAATTGTTCCCTTCCAGCGGAATGGGCTTCATCCCCTGATTGATGAGCGTCGCTTTCTCGGCGATATCGTTTCCGCCCGCCTGCCGAAAGATTTTCTCCAGGCGAATGCCCGGAATCTGCGGAACGGAAAGCAGGTCGCAAAGAACGTTTCCCGGTCCGATGCTCGGCAGCTGGTCCTTGTCCCCGATGAGGATTAAGCGCGTGCGTTCCGGGACCGCTTTCATCAAGCCCGCGCAAAGCCACGAATCGACCATGCTGAATTCATCGACGACGAGAATCCCCGTTTCTATCGGAAAGTTTTCGTCGCGCATGAACCGCCGCGTTTCCGGGTTGATTTCGAGCAGACGGTGCAAGGTCTTGGCCATATGCCCGGTGACGTCCTGCATTCTCTTTGCCGCGCGTCCCGTGGGAGCCGCAAGCGTCACATCGATTTCTTTTGAATCCGCAAGTGCGAGGATTCCCTTGAGAAGCGTCGTCTTTCCGGTGCCGGGACCGCCCGTGATGATAAAGATTTTACTCTGAAACGCCCGGACGATTCCCGCCTTTTGTTTCGGGTCGTAAGAAAATCCCTGTTCCTTTTCAAAATCCGACAGGAAATTTTCCAGCTCCCCGGAATTTTCGGCATTCAAATTTTCCGAAGCGGAAATTCTCCCGGCGACAAAGTTCGCAATGAAATTTTCCGCATGAACAAGGCTCGGGATGGCGATGCAATCGCCGTCTCGGTTTAGCCGATTCTGTTTCAAAAGATTTTCCAGCGCAAAGAAAACATTGTTCGCTTCATCGTCGGTTTCGATCGGAAGCCGAAGTTCCTTGATGGCGTTTTGGAGCAGAACGCTTTGCGGCAAATAAGTGTGCCCTTCCCCGGAAGATGCCTTGAACATCGCATAGCAAATGCCCGCTTCGAGACGAGCTTCGTTCCACCTTGCGAGCGATTTCATCC